>CAYWYT010000236.1:0-4500 GCA_964462665.1 uncultured Woeseiaceae bacterium
CGCCAGCATAGAGGCGTTGGTAGTAGGGGAGTTTGCCAACATAGAACGGCAGTATTTCCTCCAGTGTGAGATCGGTATCCAGCATCTCAACGAAGGCGTCATAGAATCGGCGAACGGCATCGGACACCGGGTTGTCTTTGCTTAGATTGTCGGATGCAGTGATCGTCCAGATCATGTCGCTTCGCAGCACACAGGTTGCGGCAAAACCAGACCGTCTTGTATGCGACCACTCCTCAGGTCCGATCAGGCTCAGGGACCACTCTTCATCGATCCAGTACAGAAAGGTCGTGCTCCCTACTATCGGACGAAACTTGAATGTCGCGGACAAGACCAGCATGGACGCGAAAAGCTCCCCCAGTAACTGACGTCGTGGCTTCGCCACGACAGCGTGCGGCGTGCTCCGATTCCTGTCGAGCTGGAATTCGTTCAGCCCTTTACCTTCCGGGTTGCCATCCGTCTTGCGTACAATGCCGCGGCCGCCGGATTCAAGTTTCTTCTGCGTGTCTGTCACAGTGTGCAACATACAGATTTTGGGCGCCGTTAGACGCAAGTGAAACAACTTGTTACACCTCAATGCCTTAAAGGGCTAGCGGTGATAATAGACCGTATTGTCGGCTCGTCCGAACTTGCCGCAGACGGCTAGTTGACCCCCGTATTTGTGCCATACTTGGCTCGTGTATTCAGACCTTAATAGAAAAATAAGATGCTGCTGAACCTCAGGCCGTACCTCGTTTTGCTGGGCCTGAGCGTCTTGTGCAGCGCATGCGGCGGCCGTGCCTATGTGTATGAACCGGTGGCGAGCACCGAGATTGGAACTCGCCTTGAATCGCAGTCGGACAAAACCGTTCGGGTATCCGCGGTAGTGCCGGGACGTGGGGAGACGGAGGCGATTTTTGGCATAGCGCTTTATGACCAGGGTATCCAGCCAGTCTGGCTCGAAATTGAGAACACCGGACCCGAGTATGTTCGTTACGCGATGGTCAGCACGGACCCCGAATATTTTTCGCCCCTGGAGGTCGCCTACAAAAATCGCGGCGGATACTCAGATGAGGCCCGCGTCGAGATGGAAATACGTTTCAAGAGACTCGCGATGCCGCGATACATTGCTCCGGGCGAAACCCGTTCGGGCTTTGTATTTACGCATGCCGACAATGGTGCCAAGGGCATCAATGTCGATTTGTTTAGTGCTGATGAATCGTTTCATTTTACGTTCTTACTCCGTGTCCCGGGATTCGTACCGGACTACGCAAATATCGATTTCGAGTCAATTTACTCGAGTGATCAGCTTGTTGAAGTCAGCGAAGAAGATCTGCACGGGGCGATCAAGAACCTGCCTTGCTGCAGCGTTGACAAGGATGACGAGAGTAACGCCGCCATCAACCTCGTCCTGGTTGGTGCTGGTGACGATTTGCTACGTGCGCTGTTGCGAAGTCGCTGGATTGAAACGTCCGTGGCGGAAGCGGCGGCCAAAAAACCGGGCTTCTTGTTCGGTCGGCAGCAGGACGCGATTTTTCGTCACAACAGCAAAGTTGACGACAGCTCCTACGAAATCCGCTTGTGGTTGGCGCCAATTGTGTTAGGGACTGACCGCGTCTGGGCAGGCGAGGTAAGGCACTTGTTCGGATCCGGAGTGGCACATTTGCGGATTGATCCGGACGTCGACTACGCGAGGTATTTCGCGCTGCAAAGTTTTGCCTACGGGCAGTCGATCGAAAAAATTGGCTGGGTGGTTGGAACAGAAATCGTTCCTGCAGCGTCCTTCTGGGCGGACTTGATTCAACCTGCATTTTTCAGCGATGGTGATCGTACCGTGCTGTGGTTATCCGCCGAGCCATTCTCAACTGCGAATATCGCTACGATGGATTGGGATAGCACACCGGACTTAAGCCAATGATGCGATTGCACAGAACAATTCGCCATCACAGTCGTGTCACGATAATGACACTCTGTATAGTTATTGTGGCGGGGTGTGCGTCCGCGTTTGATCCTAAACCGGTTGATGCGGTTCCGTTCCTCGAGCGAGCCGAAACGAAAACTGAAGATGGCATTCGAGTCACGACGGCCGTGCCAAGCGCCGATGAAGCCCGCGACTTGTTCGGCATCTCGCTGTACCGCAAACGCTTGCAACCGGTATGGCTGGAAATCGAAAATAACACGGACGCTATCGTCTCGTTTTTTCCCGTCGGAATGGACAGAGATTATCACTCGCCGATCGAAGTAGCGTCGTCCCAACGTAAGAAGAAATCCAGAGAGCAAGCCGAGAAGTATTTCTTCGACAGAGGCGTCGATATGGAAATCGAACCCGGCGACACGCGTTCAGGCTTTATTTTTACGAACCTGGACGAAGGCACCAAAGCGTTTAATGTCGATATAATCGGTGACAATGAGGCATGGCAATTCACGTTTTTTGTGGATGTGCCGGGGTTAGCGGTGGACCATCATGCTGTCGATGTACATTCGCTGTATGCAGATGATGAGATGTCCGATTTTACCGACCATGAAGCGTTTATTACGGCGCTGGAGGAGTTGCCGTGCTGTGCCGTCGACGCGAAAGCCGAGGGTCAGGCTGACCCGCTGAACCTGGTCATCATCGGCGACCCGGATGACATTTTTTACGCGGTCATCCGGGCAGGTTGGGACGAGACGGAAGCCGTCTCTGCAGCCTCAGGATACAAAACCATAGTGTCATTCTTTTCCGGCGGCGCATACCGTTACTCACCTGTGAGCAGCCTGTACCTGTTCGGTCGGGGCCAGGACATTGCGCTGCAGCGCATTCGAGCGAACATTCATGAGCGCAATCATTTCCGTCTTTGGCGTGCACCAATGAGCTTCAATGGCGAGCCCGTCTGGATGGGCCAGATCAGTCGTGACATTGGCGTGAGATTTTCGAAAAAGACCATTACAACGCATAAGATCGATGCCGACGTCGACGAAACAAGGGAATTTCTGCTCGAGAATCTGGCCTACAGTCAGGTTCTGCAAAAGTACGCCTATGTAGGTGGGGTCGGTGCAGCGTCAATCGAGTCGCCGCGAAAGAATCTTACCGGTGATCCGTACTTTACCGATGGCCTGCGACTGGTGATGTGGATCTCATCTGACCCGGTAAATTTGCAGGACATTGGTTATGAAGCCTGGGTAGACCCGGTTAATTAACGGTAAGAGGCGCTTCTATGAAAAAACCAATATCAAAAGTTCTCACTGCCAAAGCAGTGAGTAGTGGCCAACAGCAGCGCGACAGCAGGCAACTTCACCGGCTGGAGTCGCTGATCGATGTGGTATTCGCACTCGTCATTGTTGTTATGGTCTTCGATCTGCCCGACCCCGATGTTTCAATTGAGTTTGATCTGGCAAGCTTTGTGGCGTTTCGGGTTGAGTCGCTGCTGGTCACGATGCTCGGCATCGTCGTGCTTCTGGTTTACTGGTTTCAAAGCAATCTCTTGCTTGGCAACCTCAAACGAACCGACGGCAAACACGCAGCGATCTCCTTGTTGCAGATCTTGATGGTGTTGGCCTATATGTTGGCCGTCAGCCTCGGTATGACCGTCGGCAACGACCCGCTGATCCTGGCGGTACAGAGTATCACCGCCGCACTCGTTGGTTTTTCTGCGGCGGCAGCCTGGTGGTATGCGAGTTACAATCGACGCCTGCTAACACCCGAAATAGATGATGCGGACGTCAATGCGTTACGATTACGGGTGCTTGCCGAGCCGTTGACCGCGGTGTTGACGCTTGGGCTTGCTTTCGTCAGCGCGACGGCGTGGGAAATTGGCTGGCTCGCTTATCCACTTATCGCGATGTTGCTGCGCAAGGCCGGCGTAGGCAGTTCCGCCGCCACTGACGACATTAACAAAGAACAAAACACTTAGGAGTAAGAAAGTGCAATTATCAAATCTGATTGCGGGCGGTATCGCAATGAGCCTGTTAGTCAGTTCAGTTGCGATGGCAGAGGGTTACAACCCCATGCTTGATGACAAGTGGCGGGTGTATGTGGGCGCTTTCAACGCAAGCGTCGATTCCAAGATAACCTTTAACGCCGAAAACCTGCCGGAGCTTCCGATCGATGTCGAGGATGTCCTCGGTCTCGAAGATAGCAAGACTGTCGCGTGGGGAGGAGTCGCGTGGCATTTTGCCCGCCGGCATGCGGCCCGATGACCGATCCGATTGCACCGCCGGGATGTCCGGCTGCTAGTTCAGGCGATGAAAGTGAAAGTGTCACAGCCCCGCTGCCACACTTAGGACTCTCATATACCTACGCCTTTACGCCAACCGTAGGAATGAACTTCGGTCCGTCGGTTTACATACACGCGACGTTTTGACGATCCAGGAGGAGTCGGGCATAAACATCGTTCGCTGTATGCTGACGGTGGCCCTGCTTCTCAGTCAATCGTATCAGCCTGTGCATGCTGATGCTTTCGAGGTTGCAGAGGATGCGGCACAAAGCAGTCAGGACTACATGCAAGTGGCGATGACGGGGATTTACCAGTCTGCCCTGCAGGCCGG
>CAYWYT010000237.1:0-4467 GCA_964462665.1 uncultured Woeseiaceae bacterium
CAGTCATTGTTCCGGCGATACTGTTCTGCGGGTCTTCTTATCGACATTTGCCAGACGAACCGGGGTTATTTTCTTACCGTAGAGAAAACGGGGGCGCTACTGAGGGCCCGCATTCCCGAGGCGAGAGCGGACTACGAAATTGCCCAGGTCTCTGACGATCGCCGCCCACCTGATCCTGCCTACTTCCTAAAGGTCGTACAGGGCCTCGGGTTGGTTGTTGCCCAACAACACACTGAATCTCGCTTCGACCGAATTGATGGTCAACCCGGCGTCTTCCTTGGACAGCGGCTGGAACGAATCGTACGAGACTCGATCAACGCGCATGTACTCGAAAAAATTCCCCCGCGCATCGAGCCGCATAAGTTTACGCGCGTCGAAGAACCCCTTGAGTCAACCAAGCAATTGTCGATAGATATTTCTGCGGACAAGAACGTCCAGAAACTAACGAAGCACATCCAAGAGCTGCAGCTGGCCGATATCCCCGGCCATTGGACCATCAACGGTGGACGGCTCTTGTTGGGAAAACAGTTTTTCCACGCGGCTGTCGCAGCGACAAAGACCAATCGATTTCGAGTTCGAGAGTTCGCACATCAGGTCTCTGAACATTGGTCTCTCGAAACCGACGGCGAGGTGGTGACTGGAATCAGATGTTCACCGTCACTCACCAAACTGCTCTTGTCCACAACCCGGACTGACCACGAACAATCCAAACATACCTAGTCCCAAACCCAATCAATGGAGAAATGAAAATGTCCTACAAGAACAAGACCACCGTTAGTCAGAGCACCATCGGCCGCCCTGCATATGAAGCGATCGCGGCAATCGCATGGCTTCTTGCGTGCGCTGTCTACCTAGTGCTATTGGCGACAACGAATATCAATACCAATCTATTGCTTGGCGCTGCCTTCATTTGCTTCACTTTCGCAGCACTCAATATGTGGCGTACTGCGAGAAACTGGCTACAAAAAGCGCGTCTGGTGCTAGGTCGCCCGTTCATGACATCAGTTGAGAGCATCCTCCGAAAACAAGAGCGCAAAAAAATGCTCTTCCTGGGAAAGGGTTTTCAGTGGGAGCCATGGCACGCCGGAATGATGCACGACGTTCACTCGCACACAGATGAGCAGGTTCGGCATCCGCCAAAATGGTTCAAGTGGGTAGTCGCCAAGACCGGCTCATTCCTGGCCGAAGACGCAACTCCGGAGTGCCGTTACATTCATGGATGCAACCAAACAGAGGACGATCTACATAGCCCATTCCCCGCACGGCGGCGGCATACGCTAATTGTCGGCACCAACGGTTCGGGCAAAACACGTTTCCTTGAGAACATGGTTATTCAAGACTCTGATCGAATTGAGGAACCGCCAAATGGCGAGACCGGACGTCACGGGCCGATAATCATCATCGATCCGAAAGGTGATAGCGAATTACGGGATCGTGCCTACGCCATGTCCAAATTGCGTGGCACCGAGTCTGACTTTCACTATTTCTGTCCTTCGGAGCCAGACATAAGCACACGTTTCGATCCACTCGGCTCCGTGACGCACGCCACGCAGATCGCCGATTCACTCAAGTCGTTGCTTCCGAGTGATGGCGAAGGCGAGATATTTTCAAGTTTCGCCTGGCGGGCGGTCTATGCTGCTAGTTGGGTGATCGAACAATCCGGTCAGCATGTTTCGCTTGTTAGCTTGAAGGCTGCACTCACCGGCGGTATGGACAAGCTTGTCGTTCAGGCTCTGGAACAGCACTTGTCGGACCACAATGACCGGCATGCGGGCTGGGACTCTAAAGTGGGAACCATGCAAGGCCGAGTCAAAGCCCGTACCGGCGCCTACGGGACAGATTCAAAGCGTGCC
Source organism: uncultured Woeseiaceae bacterium (assembly GCA_964462665.1). Classification (GTDB taxonomy): domain Bacteria; phylum Pseudomonadota; class Gammaproteobacteria; order Steroidobacterales; family Woeseiaceae; genus UBA1847. The sequence continues at coordinate 1,854 of CAYWYT010000237.1, forward strand.
AGCGCGCTCGTCAATTACTACGAGAATTCTGTTGACGTTACAGATCGCAACTCCGACCTAATGACATTGATCTCGCTCTATAAAGAAAACCCCGAACACCTCCGCAAGCTGATTGCGGGTATCTTCCCGCTTCTGGACAAATTGACAAGTGGTCCTCTCGCTCGACTCCTATCGCCAGGCGCTGACTCCGACGACGATCGGCCGTTCTTGAGCTTTCAGCACGTACTCGACAGATCGTCCGTGGTCTACTTCAATTTGGAGGCACTGAAAGATGGAACCACCGCGCAAGCGGTCGGATCAATACTGATCTCAGACCTCGTGAGGTGCGCAGCGAAACGCCAGTCACGCAGCCGAGACTACCCGCCGATACATTTCTATATTGATGAGGCGGCTGAAATGATGAGCGCTCCGTTCATCCAGGCGATGAACAAGGGTCGAAGCGTCGGAATTGAAATGACGGTAGCTGCTCAGACGATTCCGGATTTTCAAGCCGGACTGGGCAGTAAAGCGAAGTCTCTCCAGGTACTCGGGAATTTCAACACCGTAGTCTGTATGAGAGTCAGAGATCACGAGACTATAGAGTACGTCGAGGAGCTTTGCGGATCGACCGTGCTGCATTCCAGGCTCAAAGGACGGTCGACCTCCAATCGAGCAGCCTCGGATGAATCGTCCATTGGTACGGACTCGGTTTCCATAACGGGGCAGGCTGAAAATATACCGCTGGTTGACCGGAACCTTCTCACTCGTCTTCCGCCTGGAGAATTCTTCTTTTCTCGCTCAGGCGGGACACTTCTAAAGGGTCGCGTCCTGTTGGTGCCGCTTGAAGATGATGAAAGGTTCGAAATCCCAGATCTCTATGATCTGCTTGGGCCGAAGAGTTAGTTGCGGTGGGCCGCCTACCCAACATCTTCAACCACGAAGTACTGATCGAGTCCGATAAGGTTCTTGGCCTATTCGAATCGTACTTTGATGCCTATTGCAGTGAAGCAGAGATGCTGGGCGAGCAGTACCTGTCAGCCCGGACGGTCGAGATGGAGAGCCGCGGAGAGTCTTATTGCCATGGTCTGTTCTTGGTATTTGAGACAAAGTCCTGCGAGGAAACAGGGCTCCGATTCGGCTACCTGTATTGGCGGCTTGGCCGGACCTGGCACAACAGTGCCTCTGCCAGAGCCGCTCGGCGAGGCGGTGCACCAATCACCCGCAATGTGCACGCCTGTGGCCCTGATGGGTCCTACACACGAAAAAACATCCGTGCAGCCATGCCATTCGCGAAACCGTGGGAAGTCCGATTGACGTACGAATATGAGCAGGAAGCTCACAAGATTCGACGGTTTCTTCGCGCTATGAATGACGCCAAGCGAAACCTCATGCACTTCCCTATTGCACCGATAATCGAGCCTGGAGCGAGTTGAAATGCATTCCAAATTCGATAGTACGTTGGCAGAACCTCGGGCGCGCTGGCGAGGCTCTAATACCGCTCCGACTAATTTCTTGGATTCCGTTCCACAATATATGTATTCGAGAAATCAATTCGCTGATCCAATCGATTCAATAACCGCTGTCGCCCCAGATGAGAATGGCGACCATCTCCGAGTAGCTATTGTCGGGCTCAAATTTCGTGATCTTCTGAAGGGTGACCACCATACAAGTTTGACCATCCAGAGAAGAGAATCGATGACACAGACACAGAGACAACTCCCATTACTCTGGCAACGCGAGAATGCCGGCAGGCAGCGGCTTCGATGGAACGGTGTGTACTGCCAAGTAGAGGCATTGTGCGTCGTAAACGGCCGCTTACGAGTTGAGGTTGCGGCCGCCGGTACTGATCCAATGCAGCCAACACACCACGATCGGACGCATGCGGCGGTGTCGACGTTTCTGGCCTTGAAACAGCCTGACTGCGAATCTCTTACAGGTAATGTACGAACATATCTTCGGTATGAGTCAGGCGAGGCTGTGGCTGTTGAGTGCGACCTGGATGACATTGCAGAGCGCATTGTTGAGGTGCTTGACGATAGGCACAACAGCCGTCAAAAGGCGTTGTCCATCCCGTCACCGCTACTCGCCTTTCTTCTGGATCGCTGCTAGGTCATGGGACGCGACATGGACTGGATTGACGAAAAAGAGCTTCTCAAGGCAACCGGCTACAAGCACAGAGGGTGGCTGAGGCGAGCACTCGACCGTCAGGGAATTCGCTATTTTGTCGGACGAAATGGCCGTATTGTCGTTCCGCGATCAAGCATGGACAAACTGTCTTCAGCTGAGTCCAACAAGTCTATTCGGTTCACCTAATGGGGCGGCCACGCAATAGACGAAACGCCAAACTTCCTCCTTACGTCTATCGGGCAAAAGGTCGGTATTTCTTGCGGCAGTACCTCGGCACAAGGAATGGCAAGACCAAGTGGGGCAAGGAAATTCGGCTGGCGAACGCGGACGCTCCCATTGCAGAAGTTTGGGCGGCTTATTCCGCGCTTTCCTCTGGTCATGCTGCAGGTCGCCTAGGGTGGCTAGTTGACCAGTACTTGATAAGCCCACAATTCAAACGAGTCAGCAAGAAGACGAAGGACTTATACGAGTCCTACTGGTCGACTATTGGTGACACGAAGACGTCGAC
>CAYWYT010000238.1:0-4460 GCA_964462665.1 uncultured Woeseiaceae bacterium
CTGCAGTAGAACGAAATATCGATGACGCGATCGCAGTTCTGTCTCTACTCATAGACGACGGTCTGAACGCGGCAACGAAAAAGTTACATACGAAGGAAAATTAGTGGCAATTACATGTGGCATCGTCGGCCTGCCGAATGTCGGCAAGTCGACTCTATTTAACGCGCTGACAGCGGCAGAGATTCCAGCGGAGAATTATCCGTTTTGTACGATTGAGCCGAATGTGGGCATCGTACCTGTGCCTGATCTGCGGCTGGCAGTTATTGCCGCGATTGTCGGCCCGCTGAAAATTATTCCAACCACGATGGAGTTCGTCGATATCGCTGGTCTCGTCGCTGGCGCATCCAAAGGCGAAGGTCTGGGCAATCAGTTTCTGGCTAATATTCGTGAAACGCATGCGATCGCACATGTCGTACGTTGTTTCGAAGATGACGACATCACGCACGTTTCGGGCAAGATCAGTCCGCTCGACGATATAGAGATCATCAATACGGAGCTCGCGCTCGCCGACTTGGAAGCGGTCGACAAACAACTGTACAAGGCCGAGAAAAACGCCAAGACGGGTCAAAAGGATGTTCTATTTATCCGCGATGCATTGAAGAAAATCAAAGCGCCGCTGGACGAAGGTCTGCCCGTTCGTTCGATCGACCTGGATGAGAACGAATTCAAGATCATGAGTGAACTACATCTGCTTACTGCCAAGCCGATGATGTATGTTGCGAACGTCGCCGAAGACGGTTTTGAGAATAACGCCCACCTTGATGCGGTGCTTGAACTTGCTGCGAAAGAAGGTGCGACCGTGGTCGCTATTTGTGCGGCGATTGAAGCTGAAATCGCGGTATTGGATGAAGCGGATAAAGCAGAGTTTCTTGCTGACCTGGGGTTCGAAGAACCCGGTCTGGATCGCGTTGTCCGCGGCGGATATTCCTTGTTGGGTCTACAAACCTACTTCACGGCGGGTGAAAAAGAAGTCCGCGCCTGGACCACGAAGGTAGGTGCCTCGGCCCCGCAAGCGGCCGGCGAAATTCACACCGATTTCGAAAAAGGCTTCATCCGTGCCGAAGTAATCGCCTACGACGACTACGTGACCGGCAACGGCGAACAAGGCGCGAAAGAAGCAGGTCGCTTGCGCCTGGAAGGCAAGGAATACATTGTTCAGGAAGGCGACGTAATGCACTTCCGCTTCAACGTCTAACCTAGTGACAGTTACCGATTTTGCCCCAATTTGGTGCACGGACCCGAAATGGGTTGGTGCACCAAATTGGGGCAAAATCGGTAACTGTCACTAAATTAGTGCCAGGCTTTTTGGCTGGACTCTACTCGGTAGAGAATATAGTCGCGTAGTTGCTGTGCCTTGGCGTGATCTATATACGGCACGCGCACGCTGCCTGAGGCCATATGCATTCTCAAGCTGGCTAGGTTCTTGCGCCGCTGGTATCGCGATTGTGTCACGGTGACGCGTTGCACCTTGCGAAACAGAAGGCTCACGGTTCGAAATCCGAGCAATCCGGAACGTCGTACCATTTCATCGTCGTCATGCAAGTAGCCCGCGCGTCGCCAGTGGCGCCAGGACACGGCCGCGACAAGCGGTAACCATAGCAATGCGATTAAGCCACCGATCCCGAGTTCAACAACGAACAACGCGGTCAGGAGGATTGCAGGCAGCAGTCCAATGAACAAGATCTTTGAGCGCATGTAGTACGGCGAGACTGGCGCGAAATCCGGGCTTCTGGGATTTTGTGTTATACGGCCGGCTTCCTGTGCAAATAACATTGGCCGCAGCAAGTCGATCTGCTCAGCCGTGACGACCGGGATGGTGAACATTTTCTGGCCACCACCGCCGTGCTTGCGGCCGCTGATCGCTTGCCTGGCCGTTAATTTGTAACGCTTGAGCCAGTTCTCGATGATGCCTTGTTGCAGCCGCAATGTTTGGATCTTCTCGAGGTCCATTGAATGCTCCTGGCGTGTCAGCAATCCGCCATTCGAGCGCAACTTTCGGCCGTTGAGAAAAAGTTGGAAGTTGTGATAACGAAGAAATGCGGCGCCGATTGAAATAATCGCAAACAGAAAAAATAATGCGATGAGCAATCCTATCCCGATCAATATTCCGTTGGTTATTCCAACTTTCTCAGCGCCGAATGAGACAGTTCGGATTACCTCCTGGATCATCGGCTCGACTTTGTCCTCCATCTGCTCCATCAGAGGACCGATAAGCGCAAATACGATCAAGGCGCGACGATCTGCAAGACCAATTCGGATCATGTCCCGCCAATCGAGTTGAATCAGTGGTGTAAGCGGTCCGTCCTCTTCACCTTGTTCGGTTTCTCTTACAGAGCGGGTACCACCTATTCGCTCGCTAAGGTCATTGGCGAATTCTCGTGAGACAGCTGGCAAATTTCCCTCGCTGCCCGACGAGCCGGCAGTGTCGAAAGTGACTGTGACGAGATTGAGAATTCGATAGACCGGATTTTGCGTTGTATTGACGCCCTGGATGCGATCGAAGTTGATGTCGAGTTGCTTCTTCTTGATGACTCCAGAGCGAATCAATACGGAGTCACTGCTGATTTGATAGCGGAAGAACAACCAACTGAGTACGGAGCCGACAATGATAGCGAGCGCGAGCGCAATGCCACCGATGACGAGTTTGGTTACGAGGTCCTCTTTGCCGACACTGATGTATACGAACAGCGGCGCGATGGATTGCCAGGCATTCTTCGTGATCAGGCGGACGATCTTGCCTATGAAGAACAGGATGGCGAACGGTGACGTCCGCTGCCAGTCACCTCTATTCGGCGTGTTCAATACTCGTTCCTACCTTGCGAAGAATATAGATACGCAATTGTTCGGCGACGCTTGTCTCAAGTCCGTCGATCTTCAAGTCACCGCTTGAGCCACCGGCGGTAAATAGCTGCAGTGTCGCAAGACCAAACTTTCGATCCAACGGTGTATTGCTGGTTTCGACGTGTTGGATGCGGTTAAACGGCACAGCAGTCACCGCGCGCCAGACAACGCCATTACGAAACAGAATGTCTTTGTCTCGAACAACATAGCCGCGCTTTGGAAAGGCGATCGCCGGCCAGACGAGCAAGGCGATCAATATGATCAACCATTGCGACCAAGCTATTATCGCAGGCAGTGCAGGAATATCAGCGAGAAACGTTATAAACGCCAATGCTACCGCCACGCCGAGTAGTACTAGTGCCGACTGTACTTGCCGCAGTCGCTTGTACTTGGGATCAAGTTCCTGCCATTGCACGGTATCGGTACCGGGTAAATTTTCGATCGCGATCTCAGGGTTCTCGAACATCGTTGCTCCCTTGCGGCGTTAGAGAGCATTATACGGTAGCCATGAACATAAGAATCCTACTTCTGATCCTGCTTGCCGCGATTACCAATCCAGTAATAGCGAGTCCTGTGAGCGCGACGACCAAAGTTGTGTTGCTGGGGACGGGCACGCCAAATCCCGACCCGGATCGCTCCGGTCCGGCAGTCGCAATTGTCGTAAACGACACGCCGTACCTGGTCGACTTCGGACCTGGTGTAGTGCGTCGTGCGGCAGCGATGTCGCCTGCCTACGGTGGCGACATGCCAGCGCTGGATGTCGAGAATCTTAAGGTCGCATTTCTTTCGCACTTGCACTCAGATCATTCAGCCGGATTGCCGGATCTGATTCTTACGCCGTGGGTTGCCGGTCGCGATGTGCCGCTCGAGCTGTATGGCCCCGAGGGAATCGCCGATATGGCGGAGCACGTACTAAAAGCGTACGACGCCGACATCAAGTATCGCACCGAGGGCCTTGAACCTGCGAAAGAACTCGGCTGGCAGGTAAATGCTCATACTCTTGACGACGGCGTGGTTTACGAGGACGACAACGTTAAGGTGGAAGCGTTTCGCGTGCGCCACGGCACCTGGGAAAACGCCTTTGGTTTTCGCTTTACGACGCCGGATCGGGTGATCGTGATTTCCGGCGACGTGGCGCCTGACCCAATCATCGAAGAGTACGCGAAGGACGCTGACATCCTGATTCATGAGGTGTACTCTGACTCCGGGTTTGCGCGTCGCGACCCGTTTTGGCAGGAATATCACCGTACCAATCACACCTCCGCAAATGAGCTGGGCGACATCGCCAGCCGGGCGAAACCAAAGCTGCTGATTCTCTACCACGTGCTGTTCTGGGGATCTTCGGAGGAAACCTTGCTGGAGGAAGTGCGCGAAAACTACTCAGGTGAGGTCGTTCTGGGCCACGACCTCGATGTTTACTAGGCTTTTCTTGACAGAAACCAACCGTATCCGGACAATTTGCGACCCGCGCAGCCTTGGGCTGCGCAGAGAACACTGGTGATGTAGCTCAGTTGGTTAGAGCGGTGGACTCATAACCCGCAGGTCGGTGGTTCAAATCCACCCATCACCACCAAATAATCAAGAGCCGCCCGGAGATTTCCGCGTAGGCTCTTTTTTTT
>CAYWYT010000239.1:0-4421 GCA_964462665.1 uncultured Woeseiaceae bacterium
CACGCGAACCTTCTTGTAATAAATGCAGGGTCGCCTCGCTGAATTTCGTGTAGTTACCCGGATTGATCAAGATACCGTTCTTCCCATCTATGATCGCATCGCCGACGCCACCACAATCAAAAGCAACGGTTGGTGTTCCATGAGACGCTGCTTCTATCGCGACCATTCCGAATCCCTCTACATCCCCGGGTGTTTCAACCAGCGGAAACACAAACACATCTGCGGCGGCATAGAGTGTGGAAATTTCATCGTCACTAACATGTCCTAGCAACTGAACTTGCCCGGCAAGGCTGTGAGCCGATATGGCCTTTTCGATATCGGCAAGAACGGAAGTGGCTGACTTGTTAAGAGCGCCGGATGGTTCGGTACCGGCGATGAAGAAAACGAGGTTTGGATCTGCGGCTGCGAGATTTGCGAACGACTCCGCAATGAACTCAGCCAGTCCTTTTCTGGGTATCAGCCGACCAACCGATAACAGCATCGTCTTGCTGTCGAGAGCAAGTGAACGCTTTGCCTCTTGATGAGAAATCGGGAGATTCTGAGTTTCGACGCCAGGATTTACTATTGCAATATCCTGTTCGTCGACACCACTCGCAATGGCAAGTCGTGCCGTATTCTTACTATTGCATATCACCAGGTCAACGCGCTTGAGGAATGGTACAAACAACCACTGATACAGGCGCGAGTCAGCGATAATATCGAGTCCATGCACCAGCAAGATCGTCTTGGCCCCGGTGAATTTGGCCAGGAATACGACAACCGGGCCTACAAGCCCGCTGCCGCCGATTACGATATCGGGCCTGTTATTTGCCCGGCACAGGAGGAGCCCTTTGAACAACGTGAGCAGCAGAAATACACCGGTTGGTGATACTGCAGTCGATCGTACATTAGCGGTTGGTTCAACGTATTCTTCGGATCCTGCGGGCCCAAGCAGACTCACCTCGTGATTACGCGCCAACGATCGGTATAGCTCGTGGACTAACCGCTCCATACCGCCGGTCATCGGCGGAAAGTTGCGAGTTACCAAGCTGATTCTTGCCATTCGCCGAAGTCTACATGACTTTTTTCTGCTGGTGTGAGCTTCGAGAATCGGCTGCATCCAGTCGGTTATCGTATCGGATTTTGGTGGTCGCGCTGATTTCATTAGCGCGTTCAAACGCAAGAGTTTTGCGTTATCCGGATGGCGTGACGGGGCAGGGTTCGCCTGCTACACTCGGCCCGTGTTTCGACCCAGACAGGACGCCACAGCATGACCGGCGATAACAACGAGGTCTTCGACGCCGGTGAATATTGGCGTAACCGCGTGGTATCAGGTTCAGATCTTGGAGTGGTCGGTCATCGCTCAGTTGGACACGCATACAACGTTGAAATCTACGGCCGCCGAATCGAAGTGCTGAACCAGATGCTGGAACGGCATATCGACAGACCAATCGAGCAATACCGAATTCTGGATATCGGATGTGGCAGCGGCTTCTATACAGAGTACTGGCAGGCCCGAGGCGTTAAGAATTACGTTGGTCTGGATATTTCCTCTGAGACGATAGGGCACTTATCCCAACGTTTTCCGGATTATGAATTCGTCAATCTGGACGTTACATCGGATTCGATAGATAGCTTGGAGCTTAGCGGCGCATTTGATCTCATCATGATATTTGATGTGTTGTTTCACATTGTAGACGATCGTCGGTTTGAGAATTTGGTTCGGCATGTCGGTAGCCTGATAGCAGACGATGGCAGTCTGTTTATTACCGATCATCTCTGCCCGACTCGATACCAATTGTCCAGGCACGTGGTCTATCGAGCCAGGGAAAATTACTTGAAACGCTTTGCCGACCAAAAGCTCATTCTCGCAGATGCGCAGTTGCTATTTCATTACCTGATGCCACCAATCACCGGCTATCGGGTCATCGACTATGTTGCCGCCGCCGCTTTCAAAGTAACCGGCCTGATTGTCAGTATGTCGGACCGACTGGCAACCTGGACGGCCGTGAGTATTCGGAATCTCGACACACGTCTGCGACAGCGTGGCCGAAGAGTGTCCAACAACGAAATGTTCGTATTTCAAAAAGACCCGATGCGGAACGGCGAATGAACGACGAGGTTGAAGCCTACGAGGACGAATACTATCTCCACCTTCCGGTTGATTCTGGAAGAATCAAAACTCTGTTACGTCACTTCGATCTGCGCCCGCTCGATACCGTCTGTGAGATCGGATGTGCTGCTGGCCACTTTCTGGCGGAAATCGCTGGGGATATCGAATCAGGTATTGGTCTGGATACTGCCGAAGCAGCCATTGCCGCCGCAAACCGTCGCAAAACAGAAGACGGCTTGGAGAATATCGAGTTCTTGCAGATTGCGGCGCAGGATTTTGCGGCAATCGAGGCCAACGTGGGTCAATTCGATTATGTGTTACTCATGGATGTTACAGAGCACATTGATGATGCGATCATGGCCGAGGTTTTGATCGCGGCAAGACAGCTCTTGAAAGACAACGGGCGGCTTGTCATCCACACGCCGAATCTGGACTACTGGCTGGAACGACTGAAGGATAGAGGCGTAATCACCCAGATTCGCGGCCATATCGCGGTTCGCAACGAAACCCGGTACTTGCAGCTGCTAGAGGACGCGGGTTTCCTTGAGTCAAATGCGATCGGACTGCCACATTATCGGCAACCGCTGCGGCTCGTTGATCTCCTGCTGATGCGAATTCCAGTGCTTGGCAACCTGTTCCGCGCGCGTCTTTTTATCGTCGCCAAGAATCCGTCTTGATCGGGGAGGTCCGACGTTGAGTCAATCGTCGGCGAGCCGTTACAGCCCGCTGTACACGATCGCGATTATCCTGCTCGCGATTGCCGGGCTGGCTTATGTCATTGGCGGGCTATCGGTCGAGTCATTGGGACAGCTTCCGCTCAAAAAAATAAGTTGGTGGGTCCTTCCGGCAATTGCAGTCCTGCATCTGGCGTTCCTATTGTTATCCGCAGAGATCTGGCGGCGAGTGGCACGTGCGTTAACCGGCGTCTGGTCAGGGTTTGGGGAGGCTTATCTGCAGGTGGCCACTATCGTTGTCGGTAAGTACGTGCCGGGGAAGATATGGGGCTTTGTCGCCCGAGCCGGCCAGATGCACAGGCAGCAAGTGCCTGTATACAAGTCAGTTCTGACTGGCATCGTCGAGCAGGTTCTGATTCTGGTTGGCGCGACGATCGTCGCGATCGGAGCCGGAATTGCGGCGTTTCCGGAGCACACAAAAACGATCGGTATCGCAGGGCTGGCGCTGCTGATTGGGGCCGTGATCGTGACGGCCAATGTGCCGGCGATGACGCGATGGCTGATGTGGAAGCGGGGCTATGTCGACGCTGCTATCACAGGTGAAAAATTCGACTGGGCCGGCGTGTTGCGATTTGCTGTCGGGTATGCCGTTCTCTGGCTAATCAGCGGTGTTATTTTCGCGATTATCTACTTCGCGTTATTTGATGTTGCGGTTAGCATCGAGCGGATCGCGGCTTTGATTTTGGCGAACACGATAGGAATCGTAGTTGGGTTTTTTGCGCTATTTGCGCCTGGCGGACTCGGCGTTCGGGAGGCTACAACCACCGCAGTTTTGGCGCCGTTCCTGCCACTCCGAGAAGCGTTACTCGCGGCAATCGTGTTTCGCGCGTGGCTCGTCCTGTTTGACGGTGTCAACGCAGTAATATTGATTGCCGGCGAGTCACGTCGAGCGATGAATTCCAAGTAACGGATAACCTGCGGACTGATCGAACAGACAGGGGAGCCGCCATGCTCGGTTCGATTGATTGTCTAGCCATGCGGTAGTTGCTAACATCTTGATCAATACTCACGGATGCGCAGGCAAAAATGCTGGCTGACTTCGTACTCGCTCAATAGCGTGTGGTGGGCTGAGCCCCCGATGCTTGAGACATGTGATATCTGCGGGGATAGCGGCCATATCGAAAGTCGCACCAATTTGAGCTTAAATCACGCATTTCCGTGTGTTTCTGTGGCGCGTTCACTGCTGACCCTCGGCGTAACGTCAACTATTTACTGGCTTTCGACAACCGAGTTTGAATTCGGGAAGTGACGCGTTCGATGTTGCCTAGTCGTCTTTGGCCAGTTTCTTTTCTAAGTCTTGCAGGACAGGATCCAGACTAGCAGGGCTATATCCGAAAGGGCCTTGGTCACCACAAAATGCGATCGTCCCTGCATGGACGATGTATAAGCGAATAGGCCACGAATTGTATGCTTTTAATAGCTTGTCTTCGATAGTGTCCAACACAACTGGCATATCAAAGTGTTTTTTATCTACTAACCACTTTGCCATTTCTGTGCGTTCATGGATGTTCTTGGCATAAGGAAAACAAAAATCCGATTTGTCAGTGTACTCAGCATCATTCACATATTGTTTAGCCAGTTTCCAGCCATCTTCT
>CAYWYT010000240.1:0-4419 GCA_964462665.1 uncultured Woeseiaceae bacterium
ACGGTCGGGAACATACGGGTTCCTACTACGCCGCTTCACGCAATGTTTTAACGGACTACCCTAAACTTGATGGCGACCATCGCTGCGACGTGGTGGTGGTTGGGGGTGGTTTTACCGGTGTATCGACAACCTTATTTCTCGCAGAGCGTGGCTACGACGTAACATTGGTCGAGGCGAATCGCGTTAGTTGGGGCGCGTCGGGTAGAAACGGTGGTCAACTGATTGACGGTTTCACCGATACGGAGAAATTTCGAAAAAAATTCGGCGACTCAGTAGCCAACATGGTCTGGCAGATGGGCGTCGAGTGTCGCGACATCGTGGTCGATCGCATTGAGAAGTACTCGATCGACTGTGACTTGAAGCTCGGTTATCTGGACGTTGCCGGTCGTGATCGCCCGGCAGAATTGCGTGGCCTCGAAGAGCGTCTTGAAGACCGAATAAAGCATAACTTCCCTTACGAAATGCGCATGGTCGGCCCTGACGAACTGGGTGAGTGGCTAGATTCCGATGCGTATGTCGCCGGCCTGAGCAATCAGGGTAATGGTCACCTGCATCCGCTTAACCTGTGCGCAGGCGAGGCGAGGGCGGCGAGCGAACTCGGCGCCAAAATATTCGAGCAGACCAAGGTCACACGAATTCAGCACGGCGATAAACCCTTTGTCGAAACCGAGTTCGGAAAAGTATTTGCGAACAAGATCGTACTGGCTGGTAATGCCTATCTACGAGATGCCGAGCCAAAATTGCGCAATGCGATATTTCCTGCAGGTAGCTATATCATCGCAACCGAACCACTTGGCGATGAACGTGCCAGTCAGCTAGTGCCTGCCGATGTTGCGTTTTGCGAGCAATGTACGGCGCTAAACTATTTTCGTCTATCGGAGGACAAGCGGCTCTTGTTCGGCGGTATGTGCAATTATTCCGGTCGTCATCCACGCAGCATCACCGCCTCATTGATGCCACGACTAACGAAAGTGTTTCCAAGCCTCGCTGATGTTCGCATCGACTATGAATGGGGCGGAAATATAGCGATCAGTATCAATCGTTGCCCGCAGTTCGGTCGTATCAAGGGGAATACCTATTACGCGCAAGGTTACTCAGGTCATGGTGTTGCGCCGACTCACCTTGCTGGCAAGATGCTGGCTGATATCGTCTGCGGTGACTCGGAGCAGTTCGATGTATTTTCGAAAATCAGCCATATGTCGATCCCTGGCGGCAAGTGGTTTGCCGGCCCCGCTGTTGCGCTGGGAATGAGCTACTTTCGATTGAAAGAGATGTTAAGTTAGCGTGCATGAACCCCACCAAGATCCAGCGCTTTTTCGCTCAGCGTTGCGCCCGTAAGGAAGCGCTCGTACTCGTTACGGTTGAGCAAACTGAAGGATCAACCTACAGCAAAGCAGGCGATCAAATGCTCATCGATGCGCACGGCGTGGGTTGCGGCATGCTATCGGGCGGTTGTTTAGAAAGTGATTTGGCAGTGCGTGCTCAGGTCGTTTTGGAATCTGGTGATAGTCAGTCCGTAACCTATGATCTCGCATCAGGTGACGACGACATCTGGGGGCTTGGCATCGGTTGCGACGGATCGATGACCATCGGTCTACAGCGCATCGCAGCCGAAAACGACTACGCGCCGTTTGATCTACCAACGCCGATTCGCCTACTGATACTCGGAGCCGGACTCGACGCTATTCCACTGACGCGACTAGCCGATGAAATTGGGTGGAGCTGCACAATCGTCGATCACAGGCCAGCCTATGTCGATCACGCCGGGTTTCCTGGCGAGTTCGAAAAGCACTGCATTGAAGCGGGTCAGCTGGCTGCAACGGTGCAGCTCGATACATTCGATTGCGCTGTTGTAATGAGCCATCATCTTGCAAGTGACCGTGAGTATTTGCGGCAACTCGCAGATTCGAATATTTCTTACATGGGTCTATTGGGGCCCGCAGCGCGTAAGCAACGTTTGCTGTCTGAACTCGATGAGCGCGGCACGCAAATGCGTGGTCACCTGCATGGCCCGGCAGGACTAGACTTGGGTGGGCGTGGACCTGAGGCGATCGCGCTTTCGATCGTCGCAGAAATACAGCAGGTTCTCGCGCAGGACTAGTGCTGCGCCGGGGACTCACCTGGCAGAAATACGCGAATGATCATGTCCGCCAGCTCCGCGCGTTGTTGCTCGCATTCGAAATCGAAATCGCTGGTACCTCGGACTTCCAGTCCAAGCGCGAGCAAACCGCCCGCAGAGACGCGAATCATGTTGTACAGCAATGCCGGGTTACCTGGTGGTGAAATGCCCAATTCCTGCAACTTCTTAATCGAGCCTACAACTTCCTCGTACAGCGGCTTGAGGTGCGTGGCAACCAGCCAGTCCAGGCGGTCACTTGGATGGCTGGATTCCTGCAATATGATCTTGTGCAAGGCCGGCTGGTCAAATGCATATTTAACGTACGTTCTAACGAAGACTTCGGCCCGCGCTTTCGGCTCTATCTCCGGAATTTCTGCCATGGCTTTGATTAGCGAAATATTAAATTCGCGAAAAATCTGGCCGGTCGCCGCTCGCCACAACTGGTCCTTATTCTTGAAGTGATAGGTGATCAGTGGGTGATGAACGCCCGCACGATCTGCGATATCTCGCGTGGAGGTGCCTTTGAATCCGTTTTCGGAAAAAGCCAAGATGGCCGCATCAAGCAGTTTTTGCTGCGTTACGACGCTACGTTGTTGCTGTTTTCGAACTGGCTTTTCTTCAACCGACGCCTGCTGAACCTGCACGACTACTCCCCAACTCAGTTTTGACTGAGTCTAGCGTAGCCTGATTTCAGGAATTAGTCCAGAGTGGAAGTATTGTGTCTGGAGACCAGGCTTTATTGGACCGCGAACATCATGCGGACGGTGGCGAGCTTTTGTACAGCAGCATTGTTCTCGATTACGGGCTTGAATTCCCACTTCTCGACAGCAGTCACCGCCGCATTGATGAAGGTCACACCGGGGTCCGAGGCGATCACCGAAACATTCTGCACACTGCCATCGAGATCGACTGTGAATTGGACTTCTACCCAGCCGGACGTACCGCGTCGTTGCGCAGAGCGTGGGTACTTGGGCGCTACATACTTCGTGCGCGTCAACGCGCTTGCGGCAACCGGCACTAATGTTGGTGTTTGTGCGACCTGCGGTGGTGCTGTGTCCGTAGCAACTTCATCAGCACCGACGTCGGCTGTCGCATCTTGCACGGATGCATCCACTGCAGCTGCGTTCGAGGTGATTTCAATCTTGTCATCGGTGAGAGCATCGGCAGCCGTTGCTTCGATAGCGAATGTTTGTGCCGCCTCGTTTCGCGCGGCCGTCTCGGCGGCCAGCGCGTCTGCGGCGGCCTGTTCTGTTGCTCTGGTTGCGGCGGCCTGTTGTTCGGCTACGGCACGTTCTTCAGCGGCGCGTTGCTGTTGAGCGGCGCCACCTCGAGCCGAATCTAAAGCTGCGCTGGAGTTCGCAAGCTCGCTGCTGCCCGGATCCAGTCGGCGCGCGTCAGCCAGTAAATTTTCAGCGGCATCAAACCTGCCGGCATCGATTTCAGTGCGTGCCTGAAATACCAGCTTGCTCGCGATCACGCCAAGTCCCTGCAACGCTGCCGTGTTGCCCGGATCGTTGCTCAAAGCAAGCTCATAGTAGTAACGAGCATTATCATTAGAAGGGGCGGTCAGTTGGCCGTCTTCTAATCGCGCGTTCGCTTTTGCCAGTACATCATCAACTCGTTGCTCGCTAAGGCTCGCGCTTAGCTCGTCAGCGACGACTTCGATTTCTGCAGTGTCGTTAAGACCAAGTGATCTCGCAGCATTCAGCGCGATAGCGGCGTCTTCAAAGCGTCCATCACGTATAGCCAGTCGGGAGGCACCGAGGTACTCGCGCAACTGCATCTGAGCAAGTTGTGCGTTGAGAAACGGTAGTCGGGAATTATTCGGATCCGCCATCGCAACTCTTTGCAGTGCTGCCGCGGCATCCTCCGAACGTCTCGCGAGCAATGCAGATTCAGCCATACCCAGCGCCTGATCGACGTCTACATTCGATTCAATTGCTGCAGGCGTCTCAAATAACGGGTCTGCTTCGGCTACAACCGGCGCGCCGAATTGCGGCTCTTCTAGCAGTGCTGTTTCGTCTGATCCGCCGAACATCCACCAGCCGAGACCAAGCAGGACGACTATAGCGGCTGCGCTGGCGCCGAGAATCTTCGGATTCTGAAAAATAGATCCGTCCGAGTCAGTGTTGTCAATTTCCATCTCGAGCGGAGCGAGATCGTCGTCGTTATTGCGACCGGTCACGGACGCAAATGTGTCGCCTACCGACTTTATGATCCCGGTCATTGTTTCTGTAAAGCTGCTGTCGTCGCCATCAAAGGCGTCACCGAGAGCGTCATTTATGAAGGCCGGTGTTTCT
>CAYWYT010000241.1:0-4405 GCA_964462665.1 uncultured Woeseiaceae bacterium
CTGTGATCGACTGAGTCCAGGCAGAAATAACCCAGGCGTTCAAACTGCACCGCCGTGCCTTCCACCAGATCCGCCAACGATGGTTCGAGCATCGCATTAACAGTCGTTAGTGAATCCGGGTTCAGGACGTTCATGAATTCGCCCTCTGAATTAGGGTCGGGAATCGAAAACAGGCGATCGTAGAGTCGCACTTCGGCGGCCAACGCATGCGCTGCCGAGACCCAATGGATCGTTCCTTTGACTTTCCGATCACTGCTGCCGGTTCCGCTGCGAGTATCGGGATCGTAGGAACAACGTAGTTCAACGACTTCACCAGCTGCATTCTTGATCACTTCGTCGCAACGAATTATGTAGCCGTTGCGCAAGCGCACTTCGCCATCGGGCTTCAGACGAAAGAATTTACGTGGCGCCTCTTCGAGAAAATCACCCTGCTCGATATACAGCTCACCCGAGAACGGCACTTCGCGTGTTCCGAGCTCCGGCCGATTCGGGTGATTACTGGCGGCCATCATTTCGACCTGGCCTGCAGGATAGTTCGTCAACACGACTTTGAGCGGGTGCAGCACTCCCATGCGGCGCGGTGCATTTTCGCCCAGATCTTCACGCACGCAATTCTCGAATGCGCCCATTTCGATCAGCTTGTCTTTTTTGGTCACGCCGCCGCGTCTCACGAACTCACGCAACGCTGCTGCCGGATAGCCGCGACGACGCAAGCCGGCAATAGTCGGCATGCGCGGATCATCCCATCCTGTAACGCTCTTAGTCTCGACCAACTGCTTTAGCCTGCGTTTGCTGGTGATGGCATAGGCAAGATTCAGACGCGAAAACTCTATCTGGCGTGGTCGATGCTCTGGTTGCAACTGATCGAGAAGCCAGTCGTACAAAGGACGATGGTCCTCAAACTCCAGTGTGCACAAAGAATGCGTAATGCCTTCGATCGCATCGGACATCGTGTGTGCGAAGTCGTACATCGGATAGATGCACCATTTGTCACCCGCATGCTGATGGCTGACATGACGAATACGGTACAGCGCCGGATCGCGCAGATTCATATTCGGCGAGGCCATATCGATTTTGGCACGCAACAGATGTTCACCGTCGCCAAACTCACCAGCTCGCATGCGCCGAAACAGGTCCAGATTCTCGTCTACGGATCTTTCACGATGCGGACTATTCTTGCCAGGCTCAGTCAACGTACCGCGGTACTCGCGAATTTCCTCAGCGCTGAGGCTATCTACATATGCAACACCCATCTCGATGAGTCTTTCGGCGTACGCGTATAGCTGATCAAAATAGTCAGAAGCGTGACTCAGACGATCACCCCAACTGAAGCCCAGCCAGCGCACATCGCGCTCGATAGCCTGCACGTATTCCTCGCTTTCCTTGCCAGGATTGGTGTCGTCGAAACGCAGAAACGTTAGCCCATCTGTTTCCTCGGCAACGCCGAAGTTCAGACAGATCGACATGACGTGACCGACATGCAGATAGCCATTTGGCTCCGGCGGGAACCGGGTCACTATCTGGCTATGCTTGCCGGATTCAAGATCGTCGTGAATTATCTGGCGGATAAAGTCCCGCGGTGCTGCTTCGCTCATGTGTTGCTGTCTGGCTGAATCAAGGGAGCGCTATTTTACGCACTTTGTGACGTTGTTCGACAGTTCTTGCAAAGTCCCTCGATTTCGAGCATTTGGCGGATGGCCTCGAAACCCCGCTCAGCCGCCCTGTTCCTGACCAAACCCTCGATTTCGACGTCACTGAGCTCCGTGACGGTGCGACAGCTCATACATATCAGGAATTGACCCGCGTGGCGGCTGGCCGGATCGGGACAACCGATAAATGCGTTGAGCGAGTCCAGTCGATGCACCAGACCGGCTTCAATCAGGAATTCAAGAGCCCTGTACACGGTTGGCGGTGCCGCGGAGCTGGATTCCTTACCCAGGATTTCGAGGATATCGTAGGCGCCGATTGGCTTGTGGCTATCCCAGACCAACTCCAATACACGCCGTCTGATCGCCGTAAAGCGCAAGCCACGGTCGCGACAAAGTCGCTCCGCGGTCGAAATCGCGTCAGCCACACAACCTGCATGGTCATGCTGCGCAACGGGAATATGTGGTTCTAGTGTATTCATGAGTGCATTGGTTTCTGTACAATAGCGCGCCGAGCCCGCGGGCTCACTGAATTTCAAATAAAGCGGATTTAAAACAAAGCCATACGATGCCGAATATTACCCTACCAGACGGATCTGTCCGACAGTTTGATGCGACCACCACCGGTGCCGAGATTGCCGCCAGCATAGGCAAGAGCCTAGCGCGCGATGCTGTCGCATTGCGCGTCGATGGCGAGCTGTTTGATCTGACTCGAGATATTGACACAGACGTCGCGATCGAGATTGTCACTCGCGACTCAGAAGATGGGCTCGAATTGCTGCGGCACGATGCCGCGCACGTTCTGGCGGAGGCTGTCAAAGAGCTCTGGCCCGACACTCAGGTAACGATCGGCCCAGCCATCGAAAACGGATTCTATTACGATTTTGCGCGCGCGGAACCCTTCACCGAAGACGATCTCGCGGTGATCGAAGCACGTATGCAGGAAATTGTTAATCGCGACGAAGCTATCGAGCGTGAAGAATGGGATCGCGACAAAGCCGTCGAATTCTTCCGCGGTATCGGCGAGGAATACAAGGCCGAAATTATTGCCGACATTCCGGCAGACCAGGCGATCACGCTTTATCGTCAAGGTGAGTTCATCGATCTTTGCCGCGGACCGCATCTGCCGTCCACAGGCAAGCTGGGCAAGGCATTCAAATTAACTCGCGTATCCGGCGCGTACTGGCGCGGTGATTCCAACAACGAAATGCTGCAACGCGTTTATGGCACTGCCTGGGCTAATGACAAGCAGCTACGCAAGTATCTGCTAATGCTCGAAGAAGCCGAAAAGCGCGACCATCGACGCCTCGGCAAGTTAATGGACCTGTTCCATTTTCAGGAGGAGGCGCCAGGTGCAGTTTTTTGGCACGAAAACGGCTGGAGTCTTTTTCAAAGCCTGATCGCCTACATGCGCGAGCAGCAGAAGATTGCCGGCTACCGGGAAATCAATACGCCTGAATTAATGGATCAATCGTTGTGGAAAGCCTCCGGACATTGGGATGCATTCGGCGACAATATGTACACGACCGAAACGGTCGACGGCAGAAAGTACGCGATCAAGCCGATGAACTGTCCGGGTCACGTGCAAGTCTTTAAGCAAGGAATCACCAGCTACAGAGACCTGCCGTATCGGTTGGCAGAGTTTGGCAAGTGCCATCGCTATGAACCGTCCGGCGCACTGCACGGCATGATGCGAGTACGCGCGTTCACTCAGGACGACGCGCATATTTTTGTTACACCGGAACAAATCACGGACGAGTCCATCGCCGTCTGTCGCCAGTTGCTCGAAATATACAGTGCGTTCGGATTTAGCGATGTTCGTATCAAATTTGCGGATCGTCCGGAAGTTCGTGTCGGCGAAGATTCGGTGTGGGACCAGGCCGAAGCGGCGCTTCTAAAAGCGCTTGAAGTATCGGGCCTTGAGTACACGCACAATCCAGGCGAAGGCGCTTTCTACGGACCTAAACTCGAGTTTGTATTGCGTGATGCCATTGGTCGCGACTGGCAATGTGGCACGCTGCAGGTCGACCTCAATATGCCGGGTCGCCTGGGCGCTACGTATATCGGTGAGGATGGCAACAAGCACCTGCCTGTGATGCTACACCGCGCCATTTTTGGATCACTTGAACGATTTATCGGCATTCTGATCGAGCATCATGCAGGCAATCTTCCGCTGTGGCTGGCGCCGGCGCAGGTCAAGATCCTGACGATCACGTCGGATGCAGACGAGTACGCGGAGGTAGTCGCACAAGAATTGCGCGCAGCCGGACTGCGTGTAGAAACCGATTTGCGCAACGAAAAAATCAATTACAAAGTGCGTGAGCACAGCGTCGCAAAAGTCCCTGTTTTGCTTGCTGTAGGACAGCGCGAAGTGGACGAAAAGAGCGTCGCCATGCGTCGGCTTGGCTCCAAACAGCAGCAGACTTTGCCGCTGCACGAAGCGCTCGAAATGCTCGTGGCTGAGATCCAAGAGCGCCGCTGAAGCCCAATTGTGACGGGCCCTGCACTTCCACTGTGCACCGCGTCACAGATTCGAAACTCTGTCTGCCTAAAGCGACAATTTGACTATATCCCAAGGCTATACTCCGTCGACGCAAGGATTATGCGTGCCTTTCGACATAAGTATATGGAGAAGTTGGAGTGTCGCTGGAACAATTCAAAAAACAAATTTTGTTGCTGCATAGCGAGCAAAGCACCCTGGACAAGTTGAGTACGGGGTTCAATGACCGCTATACAGTGCACTGTGCGACCAGCGGTAG
>CAYWYT010000242.1:0-4354 GCA_964462665.1 uncultured Woeseiaceae bacterium
TCGGTGCTTTTGAGGGCGATACCCTGCTTGCTTCGGGCTATCAGGGTATCTGGGCGACCGAGAATACGCGTGCAGCGCTGTTCGACGCGATGGAACGAAAAGAAACCTACGCCACCACGGGTACACGCATGCTGGTGCGCTTCTTTGGCGGTTGGGAATTCACCGACGATGACTTGCGTAGCCGCGTACCGGCATTCATTGGCTATGAAAAGGGTGTCCCGATGGGCGGCGACCTAAAAACGGCTCCCGATGGAAAAGCACCGACATTCATGGTCATCGCGTTGCGCGATCCAATCGGCGCGAATCTTGATCGCACTCAGGTCGTCAAAGGCTGGATGGATGAAGATGGCGACCTGCATGAGAAGGTCTACAACGTAGCTTGGTCCGACGGCCGCGAAATGGGCGCCGATGGCAAATTACCGCCAGTGGGCAACACTGTGGATATTGAGGCCGCAAACTGGACCAACACGATTGGCGCATCCGAATTCGCTACGGTCTGGACTGATCCGGACTTCGATGCTGACGAAAGTGCGTTTTACTATGTTCGCGTGCTAGAGATCCCGACACCGCGATGGGTGCTGTATGACAAGGTTCGCCTTGGCGCTGAAGTTCCGGAGCATGTGGAACTCACCCACCAGGAACGCGCCTACACCTCACCGATCTGGTACACGCCCTAGAATAGATCAGGCCCTCACAGTTGTGAGGGCCTTTATTTCCTGAGCGTCTGTTTTGGGCCAAAAGCGGACGGTTTTGGCCCAAAATCCGGCTGGTTCTCGGCCCCGATGGAACCAAAGTCGATGGCATTTCGTGTTAGTTAGAAGGGAAAGAAAAATGACCTCAGGGAGGAACTACCGTGCGCCTAGAATCCAGCACCAAGCAGGACGACGGAACATGCGGGGAGGACGGCTACTGCGTCCAGGTTTATTCTCGTTCAGCAGCGCTTGTTAGTGAGTTTTGCCTCGATAAGAAAACCAACAATATCGCCGACATCGATGCGGCGGAGGATCTATTGCGCCAGACAATAAGGCCATGCGATTTCGGGTCAACAACGGTTGCGTTGATTAGTGGCGAAGGGACAGGCAATGAGTCGATCCTGCAATTCGATCTCATGCCGGATTAACACCCACCTGGGTTACGACATCAATCGTCTGCCGGCGTTATCCGATCGTCCAGGCCGGTCATTTCCCAACGCCCAAGCGAGATGGGAATACTGTCGATCGCGTTAAGTCGATCGAAGAAGTCTTTCATTTGAAACTCATCGCCCCGCGCCTCGACAATTTTTGCGTAGTCGGCTAGCGCTCGTTCGAGCAAGTATTTACCCGTTATGTAGCTCGTACCGTAGCCCGGCTGGCGAAGATAAAGATGTTGCTCGAATATCAGTAATTCTTTTTCCGTTCGCATCCAGCCGCGAGGCGTGCCCGCCATGTGGACGCCACCCGCCTCCTCCATCGTCATTTCATTGGCGTGTGCGTATAGCGAGCCGAGTCCGCGTGCAGAGCGCTGCGCCAGCAGAATCCAGACCAACTCGCGCGATCGCGGGCTGTCGTCATACAAGCCCGCATGCATAAACATTTCCTCAACGCCAGTTGCCGTGCCTTCATTTCGACTGTCAAAAATGTTGTAGAGCAACCCTCCCTGACGTACAGGACTCGGATGTGGCTCGAGATCCATGCGCGCCAGTTCAAACCAGTGGTAGAAATGCGTGAACAGCGGGGCAGGGTCATAGTGCGAAGTGATCGCAAAGAAATTACGCGTCTCCGGATCGACGTACGAACCCTTATGCGCGTCCAACGCCGGTCTCATGTAGTCCTCTATCGTCACAATGTCCTTCTCTCTCAGGAACTGCATGATTCGATCAACCGCATGCTCCGCGAGCGCATCGTATTCCTCCGCTGACTCGGCTGCCTGCATCGCAGGCAGGTCACGATTGCGCTGTTCTTCAAGTTTCAAAGACGACCAGGCACGGTCCAGCTCACGTTGCAGCAGGCGAACCTCGTCCTCCCAGGTCAGCGGCACCAGGTGGACGTTTTGCTGGTACCAGGTGTAGTTTTCTTTGCCGATACCCGACGGTCCTGTCTTGGATGGCGCCTGCTCATCGAGCCAGGCCACCAGCTCGACGGTAGCCGTGCGAACTGCGGCGATCGCCACACTCAACTCAGCGTCGATCGAATCGCCAATCAACTCACTCAACTTATCCAACTCATCTACGTCGCGCCGAACATCCCGAATACCGGTTACCCACAAATCGCGGGCATTCCCGGTCAGATTGCTGCGCGCTTGTTCAAGTAATGGCGGAATTGCGCCCAGGTCATCCAGCAGTCGCTGGCGTTCGTCTTGCGACAGCGGAAATACGTAGGTCCACACTTCAACAACAGCATGGTGCGTCGGTCCCTCGTGTGCCGGCACGTCGCTACGCGACATCAAGATTGAAGCGTAGAAAGCCGGGTCGCGCGCCCAGGGCTTGAGGATGCGTCGATTGAAATCGTAGCCGTTCATTTCGGCACGAATAAGATGCCAGTCTACTTGTTCGGGAATGGGCCAGGAGCCGATGTCAAATGTCGTGAGTCGCTCACGCAGCTCATGATATTCAGCTTGTCGTTGCTCGAAACGGTCGCTCGAGTAATCGGGCGCACCGTTAGCGAGCGGCGGAGACTCGAATGCTCGCCAGTCCTTGAAAAGTTGCACGAGTTGATCGTGACCTGCACTCGCGGCAACTGAACTGCAAGCGGTCATGAACAGGATCGCAGTAGCTAGAAGATTTGCAGGAAATTGACACCTGACAATTGGCATAAGGATCTCCATCGAGTGAGGGGCGAGCGTTCAGTGAATCCTAAATGTCGCAATATCGAGATATTATTTCGCGATGCTTCTGGATCAACGTGAGCCACTCCATTTTAAACCAGGGTGTGAGGCTGTCGGGCTGCGTCTCAAATTCGCTTAGTAGTGTCGCCGGGCTGATGTAGCGAACGGCTGCTATCTCGTGCTCGTTTGGCACTACGTTATTCTTCGCCTTGCCGAGGTATACGTGACAAAGCTCGTTTTCCGATCCTGTTGCGTCGAAATTCGCCTGGTACGCGAACTTGTAAACGAATTCCAACGACGTATCGATGTTGAGCTCATCAAGTAATCTGCGTTGCGTCGCGATCGACATCGACTCGCCTTTTCGCGGATGACTGCAACAGGTATTTGACCAATAACCCGGCCACAATCGCTTCAGATCGCTGCGTTGTTGCATGAGTAACTCGCCCGCGTCATTAAACAAGAATACCGAGAACGCCCGGTGCAGTTGTCCGGCGCCATCATGACACTCTGCTTTCGAAAGAAAGCCGATCTCCATATCGTTCTCGTCAACGAGGATGAGCTCCTCCGCTTCCGATGACACAACCCTGTGTGCACTTTCCACCTAGCCTTTCTCCATCTGTGTCAGTAGTAAGGTCTCAAACCCTGCTGTTGAAAAAGCCCTCTGTACGTCCGCTACCGCGCCAGGACAAAGCGCGACTACGGACCCGCCGCCACCACCGCCTGTCAGTTTCGCGCCGGCGGCGCCAGCTGCTCTTGCGATACCCACCATGCTTTCGAGCTCGGGTGTCGATACTTCGATAGCGTTCAACAAACCCTGACAAATATTCATCAACATGCCTAGTTCATGATAGTCGCCAGCTGCCAGAGCTTTTGCAGCAGACCTACTTAGCGCATCTATCTCATCGAATATGGCAGCATAATGACTCTTCTGCGCTTCGTATCGCGTGCGCACGCCTGCCACCTGCTCATGTGTCGATCCGCGCTGACCGCTAAATGCGATAACGAGCGGTGGCGTCTCCTGCAACTCCAGCTGCTCGATACTTAGTTCAGATTCATTGCTAAACAACATCGGCACAGCGAATGTAGCGATCGCGTTATCAATGCCTGATGGGTTGCCGTGCGAAACTTTTTCACATTCAAACGCAATGCGGTTGACGTCTGCGTCGCCCAATCCAAGCTCGCGCGATGTACTAACCGCTCGAATCATCGCAACTGCTATCGCTGCTGATGCGCCCAAACCCATCCCCGGCGGCAATCTGGATCGCACGTCTACACCGAAGGTATCGCCTTCTATCACGAGCTCTCGACGCACAACTTTCAGTAGATCGCTGATGTATTTTGAATCACCAGGGTCAGTGGCCGTGACGTTGGCTGTCACCGCCGCCGGAATAGGCAGCGCGACGGCATGCTTGCCATAGACCGCAGCGTGTTCACCCAACAAAATCACTTTACCGGCGGCAGTGCCTTGCGGTTCAGCGTGCAAATCCGAATCTGTAACGCGTTTTTTTGCTCCTGACGAGCTACGCGCATGCATTCGCATGTGCCCTTCCTG
>CAYWYT010000243.1:0-2495 GCA_964462665.1 uncultured Woeseiaceae bacterium
CATGCCTTTGTAGCTGATCGTTACCGATGACAAACTGGCGATGTAGGCGTCGCCTTCGCCGATGTTTTTCTCTGCACGACGGCGAGCAATGAACAGACGTCGATTAAAGCGGCCGCGTGGCATTCCTCGCGGCGCATTTACATAGACGTGCTCGATACGCGGCAGTGTCTTGAGCGCCTGCTCACCGCAAACAGATGGGTCGATCGGAACTTCGCGCCAGCCCGCAACTTCCAGGCCGAGCTCCTTGAGCGCACTCTCGATGGCATTGCGAGCAGTAACTGCACGCTGCTCGTCCTGATGTAAGAATATTGCGCCCGTCGCGAACTTACTGCCCAGATCGAAACCCAGCTCCTCGCCAACGACGCGCAGGAAGGCGAACGGGAATTTCAGCAACAAGCCGCAGCCATCGCCGGTTTTGCCATCCGCCGCTACTGCGCCACGGTGCGTTAAGCGGGCGAGCGCGGAGATCGCCGTTTCGACGACCCAATGACTCGGCATATCATCGAGGTTCGCAATCAGCCCAAAACCGCAGCTGTCGCGCTCGAATGCCGGGTCATATAGACCTTGTGCAACTCGCTCCGTCATAGACGCCCTAGGGAATGCGCGCAAAACGCGCCCCCATAACCATTTTGGTCCGGAAGCCGACTAGTATGCCATGCCAAGTTCCGACGGGAAGAGTTCGCCGAAAATCAGCTCTTTTGAGCCTAAATCAGGCCGAAATTGGGGATGTTTTAGGGAGTTTGATCGGCGTTGCGGTTGGTTGCGCGCGTAACAAAGAGTGACTGCAGCCGAATTTCACCGTTGTATTCAAACGGCACCGAGCCGACAAAGGGTATGTCTATACCAAGTTCGCCACTCAACTCGTACGACAAATCACGTGTCGTACCGTCGCGAACCGTGTACAGCAGTCGCGGCGCCGTACGGAACAAATCCAGCTCGACGCTGATCGCAAACTCACCATCACTGTTGGCAGGAACCATGAAGGAAGCGACCGATTCACCACTGGCGAAGCGGTGCGTATCCAGCTTTACGCCATAGGTAACGTGGTTGACCGGCAACGGGAATGAGTTTGGGTTGGTAACGTCAAAACTCAGTACGAACGTTTGCTTGCTGAAGTCGACTTCAGTTACATCAATCATTCTAAGACTCACAACTGGCGGATCTATCGCGACCCTCGTTCCCGCACAAGAGCCCAGAACCAGGGTTACGAGCAACAACAGGCCTGACTTAGCGTACTTCGTCACCGACCTCTCCCCAGCGCCCTGATATCAGCAGCCAGTCGTCGCCGTCTCGTACGAGCTCCATTTTGAAGTTGTACGCATCCGCGCTGAATCCAAAAGTTCCATCGTTAGCCGCGGCCATGCCGACCGTCAGGTCGAGTTCGGCTGCGTCGTCTCCGAACACGCGAATAGCGTCGATGCTGGTCAGGAGCTTGATGCTGTTTTGTCGCACGAAATAGAGGCGAAACATGTTTTCGATGTCGCCGCGCTCGTTACCGCGCGCGTCTGCATACGCCGGAGAGATCAAATCCATCATTCCGTTGCGGTCTTTTTCTTCAGCCAGCCGCTGTCCTTCAGCAACCCAGGCGCGGACCGCTTCTTCCGGCGGCGTTGGCGGATCGCCACATGCCATCAGTCCGCAGCACAGCATTGCGCTGAGCATCAAACGCAGCGTATTTCCGGTGGCATTGATCATCATCTGCTAAAGTTTACTTAGTATCGGGACGTAATTCGCTTGTCGAGCACAAATCGTGACCTGGTTCGCACTTTGTAGCGTGAATAAGAGGGCTCTAATGTCGGTCAAATTATTAAGTGAAAGCACTGACGCAACAATCACTGACGACGATCAGGTGCGTATTGATGCGATCATCACATTCTGGTTCCGCGAGCAGGAACTTTCCGCACCGCAAATCGATCGCCGTATGGATATCTGGTTTGGTGCAGACGAGGTCTTCGACCATGAGTGCAAAAAGGACTTCTCGGATGATGTCACCGCCGCGTCAGAAGGAAGACTTGATCACTGGGCGCATGAACCCCGCGGCCGACTCGCACTCATTCTCTTGCTCGACCAATTTCGTCGCAATATCTTCCGTGGTACAGCCGACGCATTCTCCAAAGACAAAATGGCCCTGAAACTTTGCGTGGAAGGTGCAATGGCAAAAACCGACCAGGGGCTTGCTCCGATAGAGCGCGTTTTTTTCTACATGCCCTTGCAGCACACGGAGTCAAAAAAGGTGCAGGCGAAGTCAGTGGAACTGTTTTCCAAGCTGGCCGAAGCTGTCTCACCTACTTATCGCGAGACTTTCGAGACTGTTACTCAGTTTGCGGAGTTGCACCGCGACATTATCGAGCAGTTTGGTCGCTTCCCACATCGCAACACGCTTTTGAATCGCGCCAACACACCGCAAGAAGATGAATATCTCTCCGGTGACGGTCCTGACTTCGGGCAGAGCGACGACAATGAATAGATAGTAGCAGCACTGTGGGAGCGGCTTT
>CAYWYT010000243.1:2595-4324 GCA_964462665.1 uncultured Woeseiaceae bacterium
TGTGGGAGCGGCTTTAGCCGCGATTCTTTTCTCAAGGGGAATACACATGCAAAGACGAACATTTTGTAAATCCACACTAGCCGCTGCCGTAGCAGCGACACTGCCCGCCTGCGGCTCCAGCTCCAGCTCAACAATCTCAGCGATTTCTGCCGACGGTGGCGAGCTGTCACTCGAATCTGCCGCGGTAAGCGAACTCGGCGAGAGCCTCGGCGGCAATTTGTTCCTGCAAGGCGATGACGGCTACGACGCTGCCAAGCTTATCTGGAACGGCATGTTTGACAGCAAGCAGCCCGCATTGATAGCGCAATGTATTTCGACTGAGGACGTCGTTAATGCCGTGAATTTCGCGCGCGAACGAAACTTGCTGTTATCCGTCAAGTGCGGTGGTCATAGCATGCCGGGCAAATCGACTTCGGACGGCGGCATGATGATCGACCTGTCGCAGATGCGCGCGATTGAGGCAGATGCGGACACCATGGTCATGCGCGCGGACGGCGGTTGCCTGCTGGGCCACCTCGACGGCGCGGCGATGGCGCAGAACACGATAACGACTACGGGCATCGTTTCGCATACAGGGGTAGGTGGATTCACGCTCGGCGGCGGCGTTGGTCGTACGGACCGCAGCACCGGGCTCGCCGTCGACAATTTGCTGGCAGCAACAGTGGTCACAGCAAATGGTGCTGTTGTCCGCGCGAGCGAAGACGAAAACGCGGACTTGTTCTGGGGCCTGCGCGGCGGCGGCGGCAACTTCGGCATAGCTACTGAGTTCGTCTATCGCCTGCATCCGTTCAATCCGACCGTTTATGGCGGTACTGTCTTTTACAAGGCGACGCGTGAATTTCTGGAGTTCTACGCGGAACTGCACGCAACGATGCCGGATGAGGCCAATATCGAACCGCAATTTGTCCCCGGCGAAGACGGCAAACCGATGGCACTCGTCGAAGTCGTCTGGAATGGCGACCATGCCGCCGGTGAGAAAGTTCTGGCGCCGATGCTGGCGCACCCTGATCTGATCAGTGGCGAGTTTGGTCCATTCCCATACAACGACATTCAAACCAGCGCCGATGCGGCGACTGCACACGGCCTACAGGCGTATCTGAAATCAAGCTTCCTTGAGGAACTGACACCCGAGGTTATCGAGATCATTCTGCACTACGTTTGGGAAGGTAAGCCGACCTGGTCGTGGTTCCAGCAAATGGGTGGCGCCGCCGGCCGCGTTGCAGCAGATGCCACGGCATTTACGCATCGCGATGCCGCGTTCAACTTCGGCATCATGTACGGGAGTCGTGACCCGTCGAAAAACGATGCCGGCAGAATCGCGGTACGTGAATTCTACGCGGCGATGAAACCGCACTTCGTTGGTTTCTACACTAACCTCAATGATGATTCAGAGGAAAAAACCTGGGGCAACTACGGGGCGAACTATCCGCGTCTCGCGAAGCTCAAGAGTCAGTACGACCCAGGCAATCTGTTTCGCCTGAACGCGAATATCAAGCCGGGTTAAGCGCCGCTTTCGACAGACGTATAAATCGCCAGGTTAGTAGCACTGCGGCAATCCAGAGACCAACGATAAACGCCCCCCAGGTATAAACCGGTGCGGCTCTGTACGTAATTGCTGCCATGTAGGCTAACGGGAACGCGAGCACCCAATAGGCGAAGATGTTTATCACCATCGGAAAGCGTGTGTCCTTATAGCCACGCAAGGCACCGGCAGCACCAATTTGGATGC
>CAYWYT010000244.1:0-4315 GCA_964462665.1 uncultured Woeseiaceae bacterium
TCGGCAAGCACGAGGTCTGCGCCACCGGCCAGGTAGCGGCTGCGATCAGTACGATCACTGCCTGCTTCCGCGTGCAGCGTAACAATCGCTGCAAGCTCTTCGTAGTAGCGGTCCTCAAGCTGTTCTTGCTTGAAGATCGCGGCCAACCGGGTTCGCGTTTCCATGGCGAGGTCAAGCGGCCGCGGGTAGGCCTCGACGTAGCTTTCATAGACTCGTATAGCGTCCGAAGTCACTTCTGCATCATCGTAGAGTTCGCCGGCGGTCAGCAGCGCCTCACGACCGAGCTCGGGATCGATCGCCTCCGCGGCGATGCGTTCATGCTCGAGCGCGGCACGTTCGATCTGCCCGTCTTCAAGGTAAATGTAGGCGAGCTGCTTGGTCGCTTCGGTATTCAGTTCGTGTTCCGGATGGCTGGTACGGAACTCCTCGAGCACGCTGGACGCAAACGACCAGTCCGCTACTTTAATAAGGGCGACTGCGGCGTCGTACTCGGCAGCGCTGCGAATCGATGAGGTCGGTGCCAATTCCTTGATGCGCAGGAAGTGGTTCGCCGCGCCCAGGTAGTCCTCAAGCAAATTCGCCTGCTCGCCCTGCTTGTAGATCGCCGCAGCCAGTCCATCAATGACTGCCGTCCGCGTCTCGTCGTCTGCGGGTGTCAATGTGAGCACTTGGGCGTACGCATTCTCGGCATCCGGGTATTCGGCCAGATCGATCGACGAGTTCGCGACGACTGCCCAGGCAGCGCGGACCAGCAGTGTGTCCGTTTCCGGGTAGCGGGTAATAAGTTTGTGTGCCGACTCGATCGCCAGTGGCAGATCCTTCATTTCGTACAAGTCGTCCGCGGCGGCGCCAAGCACGACCGCTGCCTGCTCATGCTCCGGGAACGTGTCGGCGAAGCGCAACGAGCTGTCGACCGTGAGTCGTTTGATGTCGAGGGTGCTGGCGCCGGTGGCGCGATCCAGATTCTCGCGATGCGCGTAAACGGCGGCATAACCAGCAGCAGGCGCGTTCTCGTTCGATGAATATTCGTAGGCGGTGCGTTCGTACTCTGTCGCCGCCGCGCCAAAGTCCTCGTTCTCCAACAACAGGTCCGCGAGCTGATAGTTGATCTGTGGCGATTCCTCGTCGTCCGGGAATGAACCCAGGAACTGCGAGTACCACTGCGACGCTTCGCTAAAGTTGCCGGGCCGCTCCTCAGCCAGCGTTTCTTCCTGGTACAACGCATGATAGTGACCGGCAAGGTCGGTCAGGTTTTGCTTAAGAAAGCCGACGACTTCCGGTGAAGTTGCGGGATCGAAAAAATTCCAGTATTCAGCATCCAGTGCATACAGGGATGCGAAATCTTTCTTCGCCTCGACGACCAGGCGAGGAAAGTTAGCCTCCGCGTAGATATCTACAACACGCATGCTGAAGAAGGGCGAGACCTTATGGTACGGATTGAGGCTGACGAATGATCTATACACCGACGAAGAATCTTCGTAGCGCAATTTTTCGAAGTAGAACTCTGCGAGGTTGCCATAGATCTTATCGGCGTAAATACGGTTTCCGTTACTCGCGAAGTATTCGTCAACCACCTCAGGGCCGCCGAGGTTCGAAAAGCCCAGGCTGATAACTCGAAACGTGTCAGCGAGCCGATGATCATCGTTCTCGTCGTACTCTTCGTCAAAGTCGTAGCCGATCGAGAGACGGTAATCCAGCATCGCCATGTAACGGTCCAGCGATTCCTCGTACATGTCCTGTTTGTAAAGTGCCCAGCCCTGTTTGTAGAGGGCCAGCTCGTAATAATTGGACGAAGCACCCATGCGGATAATCGCACCGTAGGATTCCTCGGCATCGAGAAAACGCTTACGCACAAACCAGTATTCGCCGCGACGGAAATAGACTTCGTCAAGGTATTCTGAGTAGGGGTAGGTCTCGACAAAGCGGTCCATTACTTCCATGGCCTTGTCCGGGTCACCGACTTCGTCGTAGGCACGAGACAGTTGGTACAGGACCTGGTCGTTGCGTTCGTAATTCGGGTAGGTTTCCAGAATCTCCCAATACATCGCGATGGCTTCTTGCGGTCCGGCCGGCGCGTCCATTGCGGTATCGCCTGGAAGCAAGGCATCGTCCGGTGCTGTAGCCAATAGCGCCCCGCGCTGTGTGGCGCGGGACTCGAACGCCGCGTCCGACTCTGTAGCTACCGGGACCGGCTTGCCGGGCTCGTGTGCCACAATCTGTGCTGTCGGTGCGGCGGCGTCGGGCGCTGCCATCTCAACGAACTCGCCGCTGCCCATCACGCCGTAGGCCTGCTCGATTTGTAGATCTGCAAGGCGCCGCATTGCCTCGGGCGTCATCGCGCTTCGCGACGTCTCCTCGAGGTAACGGCGATAACTTTCGGCAGCCTGCTCCAGGCCGTCGGCAACATAAATGTCGTCGATATCGGCAGGCATCTGGTCAAGGTGACTGAGGGTGTCACTCCTGTCGACCGCCGTCGTCCCGCACGCTACGACAGTGGCGCAAAGGGTGCCAAGCAGCGCGTAACGTAGAATTCTCATTGCGCCTCCGTGCGTGCTTGAGCCTGAGTGGCACGGTCATAACTGTCGGCCAATGCAAAACGTGCATTGTCGCCAAACTTTTCTAGCTGGCCGCGTCGCGCTATGAGTTCTTCGACGGCAACTTTTTCCAGCACACGACCCTGGCGGGCCATCAGCAGGTTAATCTGTTCGATCGCGCTGGCCGCATTCACCCGCAAACGGTTAATCGGTTTGTCATAGCCGGCGTAACTGTGAGTCGTAGCCTGCCGAACACGAACGTACTGCTCGTGCTGCGACGTAACGATGGCCATTGCCTCGTCCAAATTACGCAGGTTCGCGTCGAACTCGGTAAAGCGCTGGTGGTATTCGGTCTGCAGACGGAACGTCAGTACACCTTGCAGACGCTTGATGCGATGCAGCGTAGCCGCGTTGTCACCGGCCTGGGACTGCAGCTGTTCGAGACGCTGCATGGTGGCCTGCTCTTCAGGCGTTGCAAGAAACTCGGGACGTGGTGCGGTCAGCAGATCGTCGCGACGCTTCACCAGCATGTCGTGCTGTGCGACGCGCAAGCGCATTTTCGAATCGAGCTCGCGAAAATCAGAATCGATGTCTGGCAGTAGCGGCTCGTAGTGATCGTGCCGAATCGCGACTATTTCATCGTAGGAATCAAAGCCACGCTGCCATGCGATTAACTTGCGGCGCAGGTCGGCAAGGTCCAGGTAATTTTGTAAGCCGGTCTGGAAGTCATGCGACGCGAGCAGATCCATCAGGTAATAAGTCTCGGGTGCTTCGGGCAACGAGCGCAGCTGGATAACCCAGTCCTTGTCTTTGCGAATCTCCTCGCGCACCAACGCCTCGAGAAATTTACCTTCGCGAATGCTATCTACCGAGGTATTAAGTTTGTCGATTTCGACGCTAAAGGCATCCAGTGCCCGGCCATAGTAGACCGCGGCGCGTCCGTGTACGTCGAGTTTGCCGTACGCGTATGGCAGCGCCAGCATGGCTTCCTGCGACGCGCGATCGGTCACTTCCCGGTCGGCAAGAATGCTCCACGGTACGACCGCGCGTTCGATATTTTCGGTGGACATGTTTGCCCATCCGGCACTCAGCAATGCCTGGTTGGAATACGGGCCGTCGAGCCGCACCCTGTTGAGAAAGGGAATGGCCAGTTCGAATTCTTCTGCTTCAAGGTGAATCGTGCCCGCGACCAGGTTGGATTTGTCGCGGATGGCGAGTTCGCCCGGGTCGTCACTAATAATGCGTCCGGCGAGATCAAGCTGGTTAAGTGCTTCTTGCCGCTGTCCGGATTGCAGGTAGGCGATGCCGAGGTTGTAGCTGGCGAAGCCGCCGAAGTCGGCTGAATCCTGCAAGCCCTCGAGTAATACAACCGCGTCGCCCGGTCGTTCCTCGGCGAGGTAGACGTTGGCACGCAGAAAGTCGATGTCGTCGTCCAGGGCCTCCGGAATCTCGCCCTCAATGCGGTCGAGTGCCTCTAGTGCTTCGGGGAGTTGATCCTTTTGAAAATGGATACGAGCCAGTCGGTACGCTGCATCGTTACGAATGACGTCGTCGACGTCTGCATTGAGCACAGCGGTTATGGCGCGCCCGGCGCGGTGGTGCATGCGATAACGCAATTCGAAATCGCCGAGCGAGAAGTCAGCATCGGCCATGTGGCTGTAAAGTGTGTCGAGTTCCGGTTCGTCGACCCGGTCGTGCTGCTTGACCTCGGTATCGAGCCGCTCGAGTGCTTCGAAGTAGAGTCCCTGGTGTGCATAGAACAAGGCTTCGCCGAAGTACAG
>CAYWYT010000245.1:0-4265 GCA_964462665.1 uncultured Woeseiaceae bacterium
TTATTCTTATATTTGGATGCGAGAGATAATAGCAGATCGCCGTGCTAGACTTTTCGGACCCGTGCAAAAGGAAACAGGCACTTGAAAAAGGTCATCGGTTTGGCTTTATTTTCACTCACTTCAATTTTCGGTCAGGCGCAAGCAGAGCCAGTATTCGGCATCGACGAATACCTCGCGCTCAAAGGCGTCTCGGAGCTCAGTGCGAGCCCGGAAGGCTCGTACCTTGCATACACCGTTACCTCGAGCGACCTGAAGAAAGACACAACTCGCGATGTCGTGTGGATGATAGCCACCAGCGGCGGCGATCCTGTGCAGATGACCTCCTCCGAGGCCGATGCCAGTGAGCCGCAGTGGAGCCCGGATGGCCGTTACCTCGCGGTTCTTTCCGATCGCAAAGATGAGATCACGCAGGTCTGGCTGCTGGATCGACGCGGCGGCGACGCCCAGCAACTTACTGAGTTCAAACAAGGCGTTGAAACGTTTGCCTGGGCTCCCGACAGCAACAGCATGCTGTTGCTTGCCGCGGACCCGTCGCCAGCCGATCTGGATGAAGAGGAACTGCCGAACCCAAGACCGTATGTCGTCGACCGTCTGCAATTTAAGGAAGACTACGTCGGCTATCTCAGTCGTCATCGCACTCACATTCACGTCATCGATATCGCAAGTCGTGAAAGCAGACAAGTTACGGACGGGGACTTTGATGACAGCGAGCCGGCATGGTCGGCCGACAGCAAGAAAATTGCGTTTGTCAGTAATCGAACAGAAACGCCGGACCGAAATCGCAACACAGACCTCTGGGTTGTGGATCTGGATGACGCAGACAGCGAAGCGAAGCAGCTAACCGCACATACAACCGCCGATGCCAGCCCGTCCTGGAGTCCGGACGGCCGCACTATTGTATATACGTCGACCGTTCCCGATGCATTGCCGATTTACGCCATACCGCAACTCACCGTGATCGACGTGGAGTCCGGCGCGACTGCCGTAAATCCGTCGCTGCTTGAAACCCAGGTGTTCGACCCTCGTTACACGGCTGACGGGAAATCGATTCTGGCAATTACCGAATATCATGCAGAGCAGAACCTGGTGCAAGTTGATGCGGCATCAGGTGCCGTGCAATCGCTGATCGAAGGCGAGGACGTTGTAGACGAATTTGCTGTGACCTCTGACGGCAACATCTACACACTGTTATCGCGACCGCAGCTGCCTGACGAAGTTTTTGCTTTAGAAGACGGCGCACTCACCCAGCTCAGTTTCGTCAATAAGCCGGTCCTGGAAAACCTGAGCCTCGCCACAGTGGAGAAGCGTGCCTACGCAAGCGAAGACGGAACAAGTATAGAAGCGTTGTTCGTTTTTCCGCCGGGCTACAAGAAAGGCACGGCATACCCGGGCATTCTGTTCATACACGGTGGTCCGCAACAACAATGGGACTTGCGATTCGACTACGAAGCGCAATTGCTGGCGGCAAAGGGATACGTACTCGTGATGCCGAACCCACGTGGCTCGTGGGGCTACGGGCAGGCGTTTTCAGCCGCGATTACGGCTGACTGGGGTGGCCTGGATTACACCGACGTCATGGCGGGAATCGACTTTGCAGTCAATGAAGGCTGGATCGATGAAGATCGAATGGCCGTCTACGGCTGGTCATACGGCGGCATGCTAACCAATCACGTCATCACCAAGACGGATCGCTTCAAAGCGGCTATCACCGTCGCTAGCGCTACTCTTTATATAGCCAACTACGGTCATGACCAGTATCAACGCTGGTGGGAAGAAGAACTGGGCTTACCCTGGTTGCCAGAGAACCGAGAAAAATACGATCGTATATCGCCGTTCTACAATCTCGACAAAGTCACGACGCCAACGTTAATCGTCGGCGGCGAAGACGACTGGAACGTGCCGATCCAGAATTCCGAACAGCTATATATCGTGCTCAAACGTCGGGGCATACCCACCGAACTGGTGGTATACCCCGAGCAAGGACACGTTTGGGAAGATGTGCCGTCGTATGAAAAAGACCTCTATGAACGCTACTTTGTGTGGCTGGAGCGTTACCTCAGTCCTTAGCCATGATCTCGAACATCCGCTGCCCCGGTTGACGCGTAGCGCGTACCCAATAATGCACGAGGAAGTACGACAGAATTGTCACCGGAATAATCAGCACGCTTCCTTCTGCTCCGAACGCGCCGCCACTGAGCCACTCGGGTCCTACCGGCGATTGCGAAATCATACTCGGCGATTCCTGGCCGCTGGCCGCGAAACCGAAAATCGACGCCTGAAAGAAATTCCACCCGAGGTGTAAACCCATCGGTAACCATAACTGGCCGGTTTTGAGATAGGCGTAGATCAATTGCGGCGTGATCAACGCGATCAGGAGTCCACCCAGAACCGTACCCTCCGGATTCATGATGTGGATCAACCCGAACACCAGCGAGGAAATAACGATGGCCCATATGAGTCCCATACCGGCAATGAGATTCTGAAAAAAGTAGCCGCGAAATACGAGCTCCTCCCACCAGGCGACGATGGCCAATTCGTAGATTACGAAGAGTACGACCGGCACAACGGCTAGCTGAAACGCCACCTCGGCGTTCACGGTATCGGTCCACCAGGTGAAGCCATGAAACTCGATCAAGCCGAACGACAGCATCATGAAGAAGACGGCCGCCATGACTAACGCGCTATTAACGATTCCCGAAATGACATCAAGAACGGCATAGCGATCAACCTTCAGCCCCAGCGACGTGAAAGACTGCTTATCGAGAAATCTTCGTGCGATGTACACCGCCAACGTCGAGGTAACGGCAAGAACCGTCCACTGCTGCGGCGACAGTTTCGGCAAGCCGCCAAGAATCCATCGAACAGTAACCATGCCGACGAAGGTTAAGGCCATGAAAAGCGCCACGAATAAGAATATTCGCCACCCTGCTCTGATCAGGCCCGTCTCACCATTTACGAAGATGTTTTTCATTTGAGGTTTCCCTTTACTCGAGTCGTCCAGTCTTTGTCCTGCAACGCCTGGCGGAACGACGCCACTGCGGCAAACAAGTCTGCTCCAGTCTCTTTTTCAATATCGTCGACCGCTGCTCCCATCGCGTCTCGTATTTTCTCCACCTTAGGCACGAGCTGGAGACCCTTTTTCGTTAATGCGTAAAACGTTCGCCGACCATCGTCCGGATCCGCCGTTGCGCTAACGACATCGACGGTTTTCATCGCCTTAAGGATGTTCTGCGCATGCACGTGGCTGACGTTCATCTCGCGCGCCGCATCCATCACGGTTGTGCGCCCCGATTGGCCCAGGCCGCTGATCAACGACAGCCAGGTCGGTTTGAGGTCCGGATCGAGCTCACTGCAAATATCAGCCCCTGCTTCCATCATTTGCAGGGACACCATCCGCAGGTGGCGTGCGAGATAACTACGTTGTTCTGTCATTTTCTGGTCATCTATGTAACTCGTTACGTAACAACTTACATTCTTTTGTAACGTTTTGGCAAGGACCATCGGCAGATGGTTCTAGTCTCTACCCCGCTGGTGTAGTCTTGATTTCGTACCGGCCACTGGGGTTCTACCATTGTCACTCTTCGCTGAACTCAAGCGGCGCAATGTATTTCGCGTAGCAGCAGCCTATACAGTAGTCGCCTGGCTGCTGTTGCAGGTCGCTGACACTCTCGCCCCCGCATTGCGCCTCCCCGATTGGGCGATACCTCTCCTGCTTTTCTTCCTGCTCCTCGGATTTCCGCTAAGCCTGGTGCTGGCCTGGGCGTACGAAGTAACACCGGACGGTATCAAGCGCGAGAGTTCGGCAGCAGCAGCAAAGCCGAAGTCCGGCGAGATGAGCCGCAAACTCGACTTCGCTATCATCGCTCTGCTTGCGATCGCACTCGCCTATTTCGTCTACGACAAATACGGCGCAGCTCCGGTAACTGTCACCGATGAGGTAACTGTCACTACAGAACGTAAGACGATTGCGGTTCTACCGTTCTTGAATATGTCGGCGGATCCTGCGCAAGGGTTTTTCTCCGATGGGCTTTCTGAAGAACTGCTTAATCTACTAGCCAAAATTCCCGAGCTTCGAGTCACATCACGTTCATCTGCGTGGTCGTACAAAGGTAAGGACTTCAAAATCGCGGATGTTGGACGTGAACTCGGAGTCGGTCACGTACTTGAGGGCAGCGTGCGATTGTCCGGTGACACGATTCGGATTACGGCACAGTTAATTGATGTCAGCAACGACTCGCACATTTGGTCTGATACCTGGGACCGCA
>CAYWYT010000246.1:0-4236 GCA_964462665.1 uncultured Woeseiaceae bacterium
ATTTCAGCCCATTCAGAATTGTTAGTTCTAGTTCTCTAAAGTTCAAATAAAGGATGGTAAGAAAAATACTTGATAACACTATGCCCCTATTTAACGATGGCAAGAGCCTTAACAAGTACATTAAGAACGGCCTTTTGTAAATTAACGAAACCTTTCCTGAATGACCCTAT
The DNA here is from genome assembly GCA_964462665.1 of uncultured Woeseiaceae bacterium. Classification (GTDB taxonomy): domain Bacteria; phylum Pseudomonadota; class Gammaproteobacteria; order Steroidobacterales; family Woeseiaceae; genus UBA1847. Next base: position 171 of record CAYWYT010000246.1, read on the forward strand.
ACGACTACCTAATGCTTACGGAAAAAGTTCAAACAGTCACCCTTGCCAGTAAAGGGGAACACGTTGCGACCGTGGATAATGGAGGAACATTTTACGAGCTGTATTCCCTGAGCGTTTTCTTTGTGGAACTGGAGTATGAGAAATGGACGAAAAAACTTGTAGGAAGGGCCATTTTTCAATCTGGGCTGCAAATGGAAAAGTACCTACCCGATTCCCAAGTTTCTATTTGACGTTTTTCCTTCGTACTATTATCCCGTCTATGATTTCAAGATACATGGCCTGTTTACTGGCATCATCGCTTAGTTTCCTGTTCATGGCGTGCCATGCAAAAGCGTAAGAGGAAGCAAATTCGGCAACGTCCCCAACGCCCAACTTGTCGTATTCCAATAATACGTGTTCCCAATCCAAAACGTAAGGCTTTGCATCTAAAACGCCCATCATTATGGCATTTACCCTATGTAGAATATTATCTAGCATGGAGCCTTCAGCCCTGAGGAACCTGAATCTGTTTTTGTCAATTTTCATTCTCGTTTGTTTTAAAGGTTGTTCTGTTCTTTATTGTTATTTGAGGTTTAGCGAAAAATTTATTGTTGTAAAAAAAGTTAATGGCCAGTAGAATGCTGAGCACTAACGTGATGTACAGCTTAATGCTGGGGCTGTTGAATTCGGTTTCCTGCCATGACATTGCTATAACGATAACCTGATACAGACTTAATGCCACCGGAACCAAAAGAAAGGGACGGTAACGTCTGCCCCTTGAATCCATAAACCAACCTATCCAACCCAAGTGGGAGAAAAGATAGATGCTGAACAGGTACACCAGTAATCTATAACTTCTAAGACCACGCACATAACCTTCAGAATCCGTCAGTATTGTTTCTATACCAAGGTTTGGCACCCAAGGCCGTAGATTACCACCATTATCGGTAATAACATCATGAAAAAAGGGCAATGTTGCCAACACAAATAGCAATGCCCATACAATTACCTTATGAAGTGTTGGACCATATTTTTTTATAGAAAAGAATCCTAGGAAGAAAAAGAGCAGGCCGAACAAAATCAGTTTGGGGGTAAACTCATTGAATACGGTACGCCGAAGATTGAAAACAATCAGTGCAACATGATAAGCGCCGGACGCAAAAACCAAAAGCAGGGCATTGCCATAAATTTTATTTTTGGCACTTTTATACCATCCCCACCACCCTATTGAGGCGAACAGGAAAATCAAAAAAGTATAGAGAAAAACACGATACTTGGAAAAACCAAGAACTTTATCGTTGGAATCAGTAAGAAGGTTTTCCATGCCAATTACCGGAACCCACGATTTAAGACCGTCGGCATCTGTAATAATATCATGAAAATAAGGGAGCGTTGATAGGCCGAGGATTATCAACGCTCCCCAAAAGGAATCACATATCCTCGTCCTGGATTTCGTTTCCGTCGATACCCTGCTCATAGAGCTGGTCTTCTTCTGTAATTGAGTTGTCTTCACATGATACGAATGAGCCAACGGCCATTAACAGGACCATTGCCAAAATTAATCTAGGTGCTTTCATAATTGTTAAATATTTAAAGGTTTATAAGCCTTTATCTAACTATGAAAACAGCTAAAAATTGCATTTTATCGGTAATATCTTACAGCTAAACGATGATAATCGCAATAATATACCTATAAATAAGGTGCTAAACAAATATAGAAAATTCTTACAAACAAGTGAGATATGTTACACATATTCGATGTCTTGCAGCCCTGTTTCAGTTTAAAGGAACCGGTACTAATGGAATCCGGTCAACGGGCTATAGGCTTTCTTAATCGATATTTGGGGTTTCGGTTTCTCAATTATTTAAAATTTATGCTATTGCAGATTGTATAAGTAATGTTATGCCGATAAAAAGGAAAATACTACCGAGTGAATACTTCTCTAAACTGATAGAACAACCGCTCTAATAGGCGTAACCCTTCTGAAAGCTATACTTTCACGCAAAAAGTTCTCTGAGAAAATTGCTACCAATGCCCTGCTTATGACTAAATCCCAAAGCGGAAATTGTTTTACCTCTTTGAAAAAAGTTATTTCTTCTCCTCACGCTCACGACCGATTGCAAAATAGATTACATAAAGCCACCCAAAAATTCCATGCAGTATTGCGTAAAGAATTGATTTATTTCTATCCCATGAAATTACTATGGCAATTACGCTTCCAATTCCAATTCCGTTTCTAACAACAGTTTGTGTTACTCCTGGATTCCCAGTTTGTTGACTTTAACATTCTAAAGAGAATAATAGTAGCAAAATTAAGGTCAGTTTTATTTTATTCATTTAATTTTTGATTTCGTTCAACTATGAATGGCAACGGTCTCGGCTATGATTTCGACACGCCAGAGGCGTGATGAATTATAGCCATTATTAGTACCTGTACTTATTTTAATAAATCATTCAATTCAAATTCAAGTTTTTCAAAATCATAGTCCGTTTTAACAAACTCTTGAAAATTTGTCTTTTTGGTATTTAATAAATAATAGACCATAGATTTTCTTTTTATATACCAATAATTTGGATTCAAGGAGTCTTTGTATTCTTCTTCTAAATTAACGTGTCTGTCATATGCTATATAATCAGCATAACCCTCTTCTTTCCATTCAGACATCTTTGTCCCAAGGTTATATTTAACAAGTCCATGTGTAATTTCGTGAGCAAGCAAATTTGAAATAGGTTCTGTTCTTGTATTGTCAAATGGTGTAATAGCTAAATTATTATCTAAATCAATATTGGCAATGAAAATATTTTTATATCTAATTCGATTAGATGCAAAACCCTTGTAATTGGTAGGGTTTAGGAGAACATATAAAAGATTATTATTACAGATGTAAATTTGTGATTCTATATTTTCATTATAAAATTCACTTTTTTGCAATTTTACATCTGCAATTTCAATGATGGATAAAAGAGCTTCTTTATCCAAATTATCATTGAAATGAATAGTGTAATTTTTATATTCCAATTTATTCTGAAATAGAAAATTTGGGTAAGCAGGAAGTAAAATAAAATATGCAAAAATTGTAACTAAAATTATTAGTGCAATTATTCTTTCTTTTTTTGAAGTTTTAAATTCAATTGGCATTTTGTGTTCTTTCTCGTATTGATGCTTAACAATTGGATATAATTATTGATGATACCCCACTTATAAAAACTAAGATAACAAATCTTTGATTTTAAGAAAGTTTCTGTTTGTCAGATGCGTGTTTGTCTTGGCTGTTTTGGTGGATTTCATAAGAGTTGTTTACTAAACGATAAAACATTCGTTTTACGTTAAATAGCCTACAAAAGGTGTAATCATTCAAACCCTAAATCACCTGAATACTTGTCCATACAATACCCATGTTTGAATACTTTTTTCCCGATTATCTTATCGGTCAATGGGTCAAGTTCAACCTCAACGAAGAAGTCAATAACTTCGCCAATGCGGTTCATGATGGGATTGATCGGCCCTTCTTTGATTTGTACGAGGTCGATATCCTCAGAATATCGTGTCGCGGGATTTAGGTATAGTTTATGTAGGGCGGTACCCCCTCTGAAAGCTAAACTTTCACGCAAAAAGTCATCTGAGAAAATTGCTACCAATGCCCTGCTTATGACTAAATCCCAAAGCGGAAATTGTTTTACCTCTTTGAAAAAAGTTATTTCTTCGAAGACGCTCTTACAGCCTCCTTTCCTAAAATGTGTCTTAAATTCCAAAAGTAAATTGCGACAGAGTATTATGGCTTGATTTGTTACATCTAAAATATCCGAAGGCTCAAAATTTATGGCATCAATTTGTTTCTTTTGAATTTTAACTTTGTATTCAAAATCCATGTCTTTTTCTTTTGGGGTTCTAATTGAAAAAACTTACATGGGCATATTTGAGGAATTATAGGCGATACATAAAACTTCGTTATTAGTTAAATTAACTTTAATAGGTTGCGGGAATATAAGCTGGAAAATAATAGCTATGATTTATTTTGATTTACGATATAATAATAAGGACTCCTAAAGGTTAATATGACTATTCATAAATTAAGGTTATACATT
>CAYWYT010000247.1:0-4233 GCA_964462665.1 uncultured Woeseiaceae bacterium
CCTTCGCGATCAACAGCCACGAACGGCAACGGCATCTCGTGCAGCCGGTCAGCTACCAGATCTCGCTGGACACCAACCAGGACGGTTTGGATGACTATGTCGTGCTCAATCGTGACGTCAGCTTCAACAACGTCACGGATGGCCGTCAATTAGCCTGGGTATTCGATCTGAATACGGGCGCGTCCGGTGCGTTCTTCTTCGCTGAGCACTCCACCAACACCGGCAACACGGTGCTCTTGATCTGTGGCGAACAGATCGGACTCAGCGGTCCCGATATGCTGGCTACCAACGTCGACATCACGTCAGTCTTCGCTCAGGACTTCTACTTCGGTGGTCCGGGCGACGAGGCTGTGTTCCCGAACACGGTTACAGTGACGCCGCTCGGCGAGCAGTACTTCAGCTTGACTGAGGATATTGCCGGCAACGGAAGTGCGGCTCTTGATGTGTACGACTTTGGCACGTTCCCGGGCAATACGCCGGAGCTCGGCGTGTTGATGCTCACCAACGGTGATCGGGGAGCCGGTGCTCGCGGTGGTGCGACCGAGTCTACAGAAGCGATCGTGTTGACGGCGCCAGGGGTTACCGTACCCTAGGGGTCTAGCCGACTCGTAAAACTAAGGGCCCTCTTTTGAGGGCCCTTTTTTTTGGTGCTAGCGGTCTCTACTGGGCGGGAGGCTTATTGCCGGCGCCGGGCGGTGCCAGCATCGGCTGTTCGCAGAGCATGAAGTAGCCCGTTTCCGCCGCGTGGTAATCAAACTGCTGACCTTGATGGCTGAGGATCACGCGATAGCCTGGCACCAGAGACTGCGTATGCATCTGGCCCGGTTTGCCGCAGCCGAGCGATCCGTCATTCCAGATCAGAGATTCAGCGCGAATCACCACGATGTCTGTGCTTGCAGCATCGGCTTTCGCCATGAGGTCTGCGATGATTTTGTCGAGAATTTCGTCTGGAACCTCACCGCCTACTTTATGGGCTTCGTTGTTCTGCGCTTGCTCTGCCATCTGAGGTTCCTTCGCATCGCGGGAGGCGAGTTGCAGCCGTGCTTCGCGCCGCTCTTCGATCGTCTCGGGTTTACGCATCGCATTCTCAGGCGGGTCCGTCCTGTTCTCAGCCGAATCTTCGCTATTCTCAGCCGAACTGGCCGCGTCGTCGCTTGGCGCAGAGCAGGCCGCAGCGAAAACCGTTGAAAAGCATACACCAATCACTACCTGTCTCAGTTTCATAATATAGCCGTCCGTTTTTTTCGATTCTTAAGAATCATACTCTAGTCTAAACGCGCCTCGCAGCCATAAAGGGTTATCTCCAAAGCGCATAATTCACTGCGCGGAAATAATTCGCCCGATATCATCGCCGAGAATTTCGGTGCGCGTCGAGTCACGCTGCCGATCCGGGCCGAAAGAATAGATGAAGGTCACTCGCTTGTTATTTAGCCGGTCGCAGCGGTCACGGATCCAGTATGGAGAGTTCCAGGGGTCCAGAAAGAACTCTGCACGTTCCGCCGGCAAACCTTGCGATTGAAGCTGCGAATAGCTACCTGTAAGGAGATCTGCTTGCTCGTACTCAATCACGAACGCATAGAGTCGCTTGTGCAAGTTACACCTTGTTGCCGCAAGACCGTTTTCAAAATCTTGGGAAATTGCCTCGACTTCAATCTTCGCGGCCAGCAGGTTTTCGGGATGCGCGTCGCGCGCCGCTCGTGAAACAGCCCCTGTAATCAGTCCAAGCGCGATGACGGCAACAAACGCAACGGTCGTTACTTTGATCGCTCTTGCGCTGCCAGTTCCGACTGACCAATCTCCGTTGCCGTGACTGAGCGGCATCACCAGAGCGCTGAATAAAAAGCTCAGGCCGAGCATGAACTCGACCCATTCACCGGAGTGGCTCCATGGGTACAGAGAGTAGACCAGGAAAGTTCCGGCATATGCCGGTAGCAACGCGATGGTGGGAGCGACAATACCGACTCGAGCAAACCATTTTTTTATGATGCTGAATCTAACAGCGAGCGGCATCACGATACCGTAGCCGACAATAATAAGTGTCAGCGCGAGTTTTCGAAAACCAGTATCAACGACGTTATGGAAGTTGAATTCCTGTTGGAAATTGTGCTCCAGGAAATATGTGGGAGGGCGGTAGCCGAACAGACGTTGTCCCCAGGAAATCTCCTCCATAGCGACCACGAAGCAGAAGAGGGCGACACCATATAGGAACCAAGGGAATGCTTGAGTCGCTCGGCGAAACACTGCGCCACTGCGGACATAGGCAACAGCGGCCAGTATAAATGCCCAGAAAGTGGACCACTCGACGTATTCGTCTTCCTGGATACTGAAATAGTAGAAATCGGAATAGCTCGAATCGAGTGCGTACGCATAGACGACAGTTCCCAGTACGAGCACATTCGCGATCAGGAAATGGGAAACTTCAGTGGATGAAAATTGATTATTCAACAATCAAACTATACGTCAATATCCATCGAAACCCGAATCAATACTCTTCCACATCAATCTCCGCACACGCGTAGCTCGCCAGCAATAGCGCAAGCTGATAGTGGCTTACGGGTTGCGGGGTAGATGGCGGCGCCAGATGCGATTCCACGTGTCCGCCAAGTCACGATCGCCAAACGAGAACGGCAGCAACTCTGAGTTAGTCGCCTGCCATCGCTTACCCTCACGGGAGGCGACAACGTGACTGAAGACGAAATTCGGCGATTGCCCCATGCGCAAATCTCTAATGATCATTTGATCATTCACTACTTCAGCCCTAATAAAATCCTGGGTAAACCAACGCAGTCGCGCCACTGCCCAAATATTGCCTGCATCCTCAAGTGACTTTTGATCGGAGTTGAACGTTGTAAAAACCATCGGACCTTCGTTGATCACCAGCGAGTCAAATCCCTCCAGATAGCCATCTTCGGTTTTAACAACGACGCGCCAGAGAAGCGAGTTGAGCGGCGTTGGCGTGGAAAATACCGCGGCCTCAGTAATTCCTATTGCTTCCAGGCTCTTGGTGGCATGGTTCATTACGATCCCTTGTGCCACCCAGGTCCAGGCGAGGTAACTGCAACTTATCCAGACACCCGCGCGCAGTGCGAGGATCCCCCGGCGCTTTAGTGGCCAAATTACCGTGAGCAAGACACCGGCTAAAAGTGGCAGCGTGTAAGCAGGGTCTACTATGAAAATGGTTGCCCACATTGTGGGCGCAACATCCAACGGCCAAAATAATTGCGTGCCGTAGGCAGTATGAGCGTCGAGCAGAGGATGGGTGAGCAACGCAAGTGCTATTGCCGCTAGCCATCGGTACTGCGACTCTCGAACGCTCGGCCAGAATTGTCTAAGGGCAAGCCAAATTATTATCGATAGCGGCGCCAGCACAAAAAGTGAGTGGCTAAATCCACGGTGGTAAGTGAAGTTCCTGACCGCGTCGCCGTAGTCGAGGAATACATCAAGGTCGGGCACGGTACCTAAACACGCGCCCAGCAGCAGTGCTTTGCGACGGTAACCGGCAGGCGCAACTATGCCAGCGACACTGGCTCCCAGAACGGCTTGGCTAATAGAGTCCATATTTTTTAATTACCTCCTGCGCTACTGCGCGTAACCGGCCAGTTCAACATAGCCACGGCCCGTGATGCTTACACCGTCGTGCGTACCCGCAACGTCAACGGCGCCTTCCCAATAACGCACGGTGGTGAAAAGCTCCTGGTTGGACATCACGGGTGTCACGGTAACGTCGAGTCCGTACTGCGGCACAGCGAGACGCCACTTTGAGGGGTAGGTACCACCCTCCGGGCTCTCCCAGGTTTCGAGCACGGTTATTTCGACGTCGTCCGCAGCGAGGTGCGCGGTAGTGCCGTTCGCGTTTACAAAGGTACCTGCGCTCGCAGCATCCTGTGTACCGTCTTTGTTACGCAAGCCGTAGAACATCAGGTCGCTGCCGTCGGAGAGCTGCAGTGCAAACCAGTCCCAGCCGACCTGCTCGGCGGCGAGGGCACTCGTGCTCCATTCGCGGTCAAGCCAGGACAAACCATTCACCTTGTAGTCGCGGTCGCCAATGCGGATCGTACCTCTGGTAGCAAGGCGCGTGATCGAATAGTAGTAAGAGGCATTGCCGCGGTCGGCTGACTTCTGCGAGAGGCCGTCAATACCGTTCATGATGGGTGGCTGCAGCGCTCGCAATTCGACGTCGATGCCGAAGTCGTTGTCGCTGGCACTCAGTCGCCAGGTATCAGAGTCAGTTTG
>CAYWYT010000248.1:0-4222 GCA_964462665.1 uncultured Woeseiaceae bacterium
CGAGGCTATCTCGACCGCCTTGCGGCAGCAGGGTATGCTCGCAAAAAGCCCGCATGACACCCAAATATGGCCAATTCCGACACAAACGCTGAAACGACCCATTTCGGCTACAAGACCGTGCCGGTCGATGACAAAGCCGATCTCGTAAAAGGCGTCTTCGACTCGGTCGCCGGCAACTACGACATCATGAATGATCTGATGTCGGGCGGGCTGCACCGCTTGTGGAAACGCCGCACGATCGAACAGGCAGGAGTCCGCAAGGGACATGTCATTCTGGATCTCGCTGGCGGCACCGGTGATCTGGCCAAAGAATTCGCAAAACTGGTCGGCCCGCAGGGCCATGTTGTGCTGGCCGATATCAATGCCGCAATGTTGCAGCAAGGGCGCAGCCGGATGGTTGATGCTGGCGTTGCCGGCAATTTGTCGATCGCTCAGGTTGACGCACAAAACCTGCCTTTCGCAGACAACACTTTCGATCGCATCACGATCGCGTTTGGCCTCAGAAACGTGACCAACAAGGACGCTGCGTTGCAATCAATGTTTCGCGTGCTCAAACCGGGCGGCAAGTTGCTGGTTCTGGAGTTCTCCAAACCGGGCGCTGCCGTTAAGCCGGCCTACGACCTGTATTCCTTTACGATCTTGCCGCTGCTCGGCAAATTCGTCGCCAATGATGGTGACAGTTACCAATATCTGGCCGAATCTATTCGCATGCACCCCGATCAGGAAACACTGCTCGGCATGATGACGGAGGCCGGATTCGAGCGTGTCCGCTATCAGAATCTCGCAGGCGGTATTGTTGCCCTGCATAGCGGCTATCGCATTTAGACGCTGCCATGGCCAGTCCTCTCGAAGCTCTGCTGCGCCCCATCGCTGATGTTCTCAATCGCAATATCGCCGAGATCACACCGGCTCGCGAAATCGCCTCCGAGTTGAATGGCACGATGGTCGCCATTCGGGTGCGCGATACCGGACTGGGCACCTATTTCGTATTTTCCGACGATGTCGTTGCGCTTAGCACCGAATACGCTGACGACCCGGACGTCGTGATAACGGGATCGTTAATCACCTTGGCTCGCATGCTGCAGGGCTCGGGTGAAGCGGCTATTCGCAGCGGCGACGTCGACCTGACGGGAGACGCGGCGACCGCGCAACGCTTCCAAAAACTATTAGACCTTGCGCAACCGGACATTGAAGAAGAGTTGTCGCGCGTCATCGGTGATGTTGCGGCGCATCGCATCGCGGAGATCGCTCGCGGCGTCGGCAAGTGGGCACGCGACGCACGCTCAACGATGGGCGGCAACATTCGCGAGTACCTGCAGGAAGAGAGCCGCGACGTACCGACTCGCTATGAGGTCGATCGATTCACAAAACAAGTCGGTACATTGCGTGACGACGTCGAACGCATTGCAGCACGACTCAATCGACTTGAGGCCAATAGCTGATGGCCAGTCGTAAGACAATTTTCCGGCTGATTGGCATACAACGCGTGCTCGTCAAGTACGGCCTGGATGATGTCATCAAAGAAACCCATCTGTTGCGGCCACTGCGATTTGTGTTTTATTTGTTTCCGCGCGCGCGCAAATCATCTGCACCACTCGGCGAGCGCATTCGCCTTGCGCTGGAAGAGCTGGGACCAATATTCATCAAGTTTGGACAAGCACTGTCCACACGACGCGACTTGCTACCGAAAGACATCGCCGACGAACTCGCCAAACTGCAGGATGACGTACCGCCATTCCCTGCGGACGAGGCCATCAGCATTCTGGACGCCGTATACGGCAAGTCAGTCAATGAAGTCTTTGAGCGCTTCGACGTCGAGCCCCTCGCCGCCGCATCAATAGCGCAAGTGCATACCGCGAAACTGCCTGATGGCCCCGAGGTCATCGTCAAGCTGTTGCGTCCGGGCGTGCAGGACCTTATCGAACAAGATGTCGAAGTACTGCGATTGCTGGCCGGCATGGCCGATCGTTATTGGGAACATGGCAAACGTCTGCGGCCGCTTGAAGTGGTCGACGAGTACGAGCACACCATTATCGATGAGCTCGATCTGATGCGTGAAGCCGCAAATGCCGCACAGTTAAAACGTAATTTTTCCCGCTCGGACATGCTTTACGTGCCGGACATCTACTGGGACTTTTGCCGGCCCGAAGTGCTTGTTCAGGAACGAATTTACGGCATTCCGATCAGTGACATGGAGGCGCTGCGCGAGTCCGGCGCAAACATCCAGGTGTTGGCGGAGAACGGCGTCGAAATTTTCTTTACGCAGGTTTTTCGACACAACTTTTTTCACGCCGATATGCACCCGGGCAATATTTTTGTAATCGCGACGGACCCTGACAAGCCAAAGTACGCGGCGGTTGATTTCGGCATAGTCGGAACGCTCAGCCCCAGCGACCAGAATTACCTGGCGGAAAACTTCCTCGCTTTTTTTGATCGCGACTATCACCGCATCGCCCAACTGCACCTCGAATCCGGTTGGGTGCCGGAAGGAACGCGTGTCGATCAACTCGAGTCTGCGGTGCGTACGGTTTGCGAACCGATCTTCAACAAGCCGCTCGCGGAAATTTCGTTCGCACAAGTACTCATGCGCCTGTTTCGAGTTGCGAAGCGATTCGATGTCGAGATCCAGCCGCAGATGATCTTGCTGCACAAAACACTGTTCAATATCGAAGGCCTCGGTCGCGAGCTTTATCCGCAACTGGATCTATGGAAGACCGCACACCCTGTTCTCAAACAATGGATGAACGAGCAAGTCGGTCCGGCCGCCATGCTGGGGGACTTGCGAGAGTTTCTGCCGCAGCTTCGAGAAGTCATGCGTGATCTACCTGCCGCCATTCGTTATCTCGCCAGCAAGGCGAAATGAAGGGCCCGACACGCTGGCCAACATTGCCTGTCTTGATTGCAGGCGTTCTTTTGACCCTATTCGCAGCGGCGCAGCTGGATAAGCTGCAGATCAATGGCGACCTCTATGGCTTGCTGGGTGACAACGATCCTGCGGTTACGACCTTTCGCGAACTCGCGGAATTAACAACCGGGCTCGAGGAGCTGCTGGTTGTCTGCGACCCTGACCAGTACATGTCGCGGCTCGCGATCGAAAAGGCGGTTGCGCTTCCCGAGATCGGCGCGAACACACGCACCTATATCCAACCTGGCAAGTCCTCGCTGTATGCCTTCTCGCTAACGGGTGATGCCGCGAATTACCAGGACGCCGGCATCGTCGTAAATCGTATTGGTGCGATGCTCGCCGCGCTGTCGCCCAGCTGCGGAATGACGGGTACTCCCGCCTATATTGTTGAAACTCACGAGCGACTGAACACCGACCTGATCAAGGCACTCGCTGTGGCTATTGTTTTGGTCACCCTGCTCTTTTCTTACCTGTATCGCATCGGTTGGCTCGCCGTAGTCATGCTGCTGCCTGTCGGCGCTGGCATCATGTGGGGGCTGGCTGCATACAGCTTGATTCGACCAGAACTGACCTTGCTCGCCGCTGCCGTTCCAACCTTACTTATCGGCATCGGTATCGATCACTGCATTCATATGATTCAAGCCTGCCGCTATTCCATCAATCACGACGGACTCACACGCGAGGCGGCCGTGTTGGCTGCGTGGTGGCGGCTGCTGCATCCAATAACCGTTGCCAGCCTTACGACGGTCGCCACATTCTGTGCGCTTGCTCTCGCCAAGCTGCAGGGTTTCGCCGATTTCGGCCTGTCGGGCGCACTGGTATCGGCCGGTGTGTACTTTGCCTGCATTAGCTTGCTGCCAATCATTCTGTTGTCCTGCCCGGAACACTGGTTGTCCGGCAAGGCGGTACTCGCGTCGCCGCTGCGGCGTTTCGCTCCCTGGATCCAGGCGCACAGTAAGGCGATCGCGATCGCGGCTATCGGAGTTACGGCAATCGCTGCGTATGGCGCCAGTAATCTTGAGCTCCTGAGTGACATACGCAAGCTCGAGGGCGAGGATGTTCAGGCGCGTTTACTCCAGGCGCGCATAGCCGAAGAATACGGGCTAAGCGCGTCGCCGTTGCTGGTTCGATTCGATAACGATTTGGACGCAGTCGAGTTCATGGCCGATGACGAACGTCCGACCAGTATTACCAGCCTCGTCGACGTCCCGGATGTACCCGGCCTGGTACAGGTGCATCCGGCAGAGAACCCATTTATTCGTGGCAACTTTGCAGCGGTGACCTGGGATATCGAACACCAGATCGAACATCTTGAGC
>CAYWYT010000249.1:0-4210 GCA_964462665.1 uncultured Woeseiaceae bacterium
CTCACGCCCATAACCGTGCCGACAACTAAGACCAGAATAGCTCTGGTTTTCAATGGCATGCATATCTCCTGGTGCCCTGACGAGCGCTCTCTCAGCGCCGCAGGAAGCACTGACGATAGCATAGCGGCCGGTCGTGGCCCAAAGCTTCTGTCACGTTTTTCGCGCTAGCTTCCTGGGCGTCGAGTGACCCAGTGCCGCGGGTTCAGGGGCTTTGTGCCTTGGCGTAGCTCGAAATACAGTGCCGCCCTGGATTGGCCGCCACTATCACCGACGGTTGCGATCACGTCACCGGGTGCTACCCAGTCTCCGGTGCTCTTCAGGGTGGTTTCGTTGTATCCATACAGCGTCATATAGCCCTCGCCGTGTTCAACAATAACCAACAGCCCAAGCCCGGCCAGCCAGTCTGAAAACACCACACGACCGTGATAAACAGCGCGCACTTCGCGTCCGCGCGGGGCCGCCAGAACAACCCCGTTCCATTTCAGGCGATCGCTGATACGCGGCTGACCGAAATCATGCACTAATGTGCCCGCCACCGGCCAGGTCAGCTTGCCCTTGTGCTCACTAAAGGGATTCTCGGAGCGAATCGGGTAGTCAGACAGAATGCTGGTTAGCTCATCGATGAGCCTGGCCAGATCTTTCTCCTGCGCTGCCAGTTGTTCTATCTCTCGGCCGTCATTGGCCATTCGGCCTTTTAACGTTACCAGCAACTCCTGGCGTTTTTCCTGCGCCAGATTTAGCTTGGTCAGCTCCGCATAGCGCTCACGCGCGAGACCTGACAATCGCGCTTCCTCCGCCGCGGTCTGGCTGCGCAGTACCGCCAACTCGTCGATATGGCCAGTCACGGTCTGAATATTGTCGGCCCGGTAGTCATTAAAATACTGGTAATAGCTCAGCAACCGACCAATAGTCGCCGGATCACGTTGATTGAGCAGGAGCTTGATGCGCTCCTGACCGCCACTCATATGCGCTGCCCGCACCTGTTCGGCCAGCTCTTCTGATTCGTGGGCGAGCTGCGCTTCTCGTGTGGCGACCTGCTCATCAAGCTCCTGCTTGCGTTTCGTGCTGTAATCCCGCTCGCGCTGCAGCTCTTTCAGGCGAATGCGCTTCTCGGATATCTCGACTTCGGCCGTCTGCAGCTCGCCGGTAACGCGATCACGGCTGCCGGAACTCTTGTCCATGCTCTGCTTGAGGTCGCTAATCCGCTCCCGCACCGCCTCAAGCTCCTGCTCCTTGACCTTGGCAAGCTCGTCATCCTGACTCCAGGCCGCCACCGACAAGGAAGCGAGGAATAACAACAAAATTGGCCTAAGGAACGGTTTCATCGTTCGGCAGTTTGGTATAATGCGCGCTTTGCCACAACCCGCGCGCCACGTCTGGCGCCCGCAGTAAGGAATCATGGAACAAATCCTCGAATTCGCCAGCAAGAATACGGTGCTGGTAGTACTACTCATGATCAGCTTTTTTGTGCTGATATTTAGTGAATTGCGACGCAAAGCGAGCGGCATGGCCGCCGTCGAGCCGGCAGCGGCAGTGGCGTTAATCAATAACGACGGGATCGTTATTGACCTGCGCAGCACTGAAGCATTCTCGCGCGGCCATATCGTCAACGCCAAGAACATTCCGTTCGCCGAAATGGAAGCGCATACCGAGAAGATTGAAAAATTCAAGAACAAACCGGTCGTTGCTGTCTGCGATGCGGGCAGCACGTCTACAAAGGCGGTCGCCGCACTACGCAACTTAGGGTTTGTGTCGGCATATGGCCTGAAGGGCGGAATGAATGCGTGGACGGAAGCGGGCATGCCCGTTGTCTCGGGCAAGAAAACCAAGAGCAAGAAATAGTACGAACACTTTTATTTTCATTAGGAAAAAGAAATGGCTGAAGAAAACCCGGCAGAGAACGAGAAGCGAATCTCGGTTGCCAAGATTTACGTAAAAGATTTTTCATTCGAGTCGCCGATGACACCCGGTGTATTCAAGTCAGACAAGTGGTCGCCACAAACCAACTTGAATTTGCGCAGCGGGCATACCGAGATCGACTCAGGTGTGCATGAAGTTGTGCTCACTATCACCGTTGATGCCAAGGAAGATGACAACACTGTCTTCCTGGTCGAGTTGCAACAAGCGGGTTTGTTCGAACTGACTGGCTACGACGACAAAGAGCGTTCCGCTATTACTGGCAGTTACTGTCCGAGCATATTATTTCCGTATGCGCGCGAAGCCATTGCAAGCGTAATTCAGAAGGGTGGTTTCCCGGAGTTCGTTTTGCAGCCAATTAACTTTGACGCTCTGTACATGCAATCGCAAAAGCAGGCCGCAGAAGCAGCGACGGCGGAGAAACACTAATAGACTCTCCGCGCGCACAAGCTGTCGTCGGCGCTGGTTCCTGGGGAACCGCGCTGGCGCTGCAGTTTGCGCGTAGCGGCTCCGACGTTCGGCTTTGGGGGCGTGATGGTGCGCAGGTTGCTCTCATGGTGCGCGACGGTTGCAACGCGCGCTATTTGCCAGACGTGCCCTTTCCAGAAAACCTGGTGGCCGTAGCAAACCTGGAGGATTGCCTGGAAGGCGCGCGTGATGTTCTGGTCGCCGTTCCAAGCCATGGCTTGCGCGAAACACTCATCGCGATACGCCCGCACCTCAGCAAAGACTCGCGTATTTGTTGGGCGACCAAAGGCTTCGAATTACATACTGGCAAACTTCCGCATCAGGTTGTCGCTGAAGAGCTGGGTGCCGACAGGCCCGTCGCCGTTCTATCCGGCCCGACGTTTGCGAAAGAAGTCGGCGCGCAGTTGCCGACCGCGATGACCGTCGCGGCGAATGATAGTGATTTCGCCACCGAGCTTGCCGAAGCACTTTCCGGTGACAATTTTCGCGCCTACACGTCTGATGACATGGTCGGCGTCGAAGTAGGTGGCGCGGTAAAGAACGTGCTCGCGATCGGCGCCGGAATGTGTGACGGGCTTGGCTTCGGTGCGAACTCGCGCATCGCGATGATAACGCGCGGCCTTGTAGAGATGACCCGACTCGGCGTTGCGCTCGGCGCCCAGCAAGAAACGTTTATGGGTCTCGCCGGAATGGGCGACCTCGTGCTGACCTGCACTGATAATCTGTCACGCAATCGACGCATGGGCCTGGCTCTGGCCGGCGGCAAGACCGTTGCGGAAGCACAGCAAGAAATTCAACAGGTGGTGGAGGGCGTAATGGCGGCAGAGGCGGTCAAGCAAGTCGCCGCTGAGCTCGGCATCGAAATGCCGATCTGTCATCAGATTTACCGAATTCTTTACGAAGGGGCGCAACCGCTGGAGGCGGTCGGTGCGCTAATGGGACGACAACTTACATCGGAGCACTAGCATGACGCGCGCATGGACCTTGATCGCAATCTTGCTTCTTGCCGGTACCGCACTGGCACAACGCTCCTATGATGTAGATATTCTTGCCGAGACATTTGGCTTCGATGAGTCGACCAAGAAAACGGTAGCGCTTTCGGCTCTGTAGCAAGGCTGCCCCGCACGTGATTGCATTCCGTCGATAGACGAGCCGAAGTACATTAGCGCCCAGGAAGCAGAGCTCGCCGATGACGATATTGTCGTCACGCTTTCCTATCAAGGTGAGTACCGCGCTTACCCGACACGTATTCTCGATCACCATGAAATCGTTAACGACACCATCGCGGGAACACCGCTCGCGATTACCTGGTGTCCGTTGTGTGGATCAGCGGTGGGTATTCATCGACAGGTCGGCGGTGCGGTTACCGAGTTCGGTGTTTCTGGCGTTCTCTATAACAGCGATCTGGTCTTGTACGACCGCGCGACCGAAACACTGTGGGACCAAATTGAAGCAAAAGGCATTGTTGGCCCTATGACCGACGAGCAATTGCGCCTAATTCCGGTATCAATGACTGAGTGGGGGCGTTGGCGGCAGGCACACCCGGACACGCTCGTCTTGTCCATGGATACAGGCTTCGAAGAAGATTACTCAACCGATCGCTTCGCCGAGTATCGCGAATCGACCAGACTCTTCATGCCGATTAGCAACAGCGACGATCGTATTCACCCGAAAACGGTTGTCTACGGCTTCGAACTTGAGAGCGGCTCGATCGCATTCGATGCGACTCTTCTTGACGACAATGTGAGCTACAGCCACGAGCTGAATGGCGAGGCCTGGGAATTGCGGACCAGCGACGATGGGTCCGTCACGCTGCGCGGTCCGG
>CAYWYT010000250.1:0-4206 GCA_964462665.1 uncultured Woeseiaceae bacterium
CGGGCGCACAAGGTCGGTCACGAACCGTCAATGTCGAAGTTCGCAAGAAACGTACATATATCAAGCGTGGTGTGCTCGAAGAGCAAGCACAGCTAGAGCAGGATGAGCTGGATCGCAAACGCCAGGAAGAAGAAGATCGGATCGCCGCAGAGGCGCGCGCTGTTGAAGTGGCCAAGGAAGAGATAGAGAAAGCTGCTAAAGCGGTAGAAGACCAGCGTAAGCAGGCAGAACAAGCCGTTATCGATGCGGAAGATGACGCCCGCAAAGCGGCTGACCAGGCTGCGGCAACTGCGACAGAAGAAAAGACGCGCGTGGAGAAGGCAGAGCAAGATGCTCGCGCACGTCGCACAAAAGACAAGCCAAAAGGTGGCAAACAGGTCGACACCCGCTATGGCCGCAAAGAACTGCATGTCGCGGGCGACAAGAGTGGTCGTCGCAAGCGTAAGAGTCCGACTCGCCGTCGTCCGATATCCGTTGGTGGTGATTCGGCACACGGCTTTGAAAGACCTACAGCGCCGGTAATTCGTGAAGTAGAGGTCGCGGACAATATTTCCGTCGCGGATCTCGCACAACGCATGGCAGTCAAAGGCAACGAAGTCGTAAAAGCGCTGTTCAAGATGGGCGCGATGGTTACGATTAATCAGATCATTGATCAGGACACAGCGATTCTCATAATCGAGGAATTCGGCCACGAGGCCAAGCTGGTCACAGCCGCTGACGTTGATGAGCAATTGCTTGCCGCTGAAGATGTGCTTACCGGTGACGAAGTGTCCCGGCCCCCGGTCGTCACTATCATGGGTCATGTCGATCACGGTAAGACATCGTTGCTCGACTATATTCGCCGCGCCAAGGTGGCCGACGGTGAAGCAGGCGGAATCACGCAGCATATTGGCGCGTATTCTGTAGAAACAGATAAAGGCAAAGTTACATTTCTGGATACACCGGGCCACGCGGCCTTCACTGCAATGCGAGCTCGTGGCGCGCAAGCCACAGACATCGTCGTGCTGGTAGTCGCTGCGGATGACGGCGTTATGCCACAGACAATCGAAGCGATCAAACACTCGAAGGCTGCTGGCGTGCCTATTGTCGTGGCAGTGAACAAGATTGATCGGGAAAATGCCGATCCTGAGCGTGTCAAGAACGAATTATCGCAGCACGAAGTCATTCCTGAGGACTGGGGTGGCGAGAATCAGTTTGTAAACGTCTCTGCTCTCAAGGGCGACGGCATCGATCAACTTTTGGATTCGATCCTGTTGCAAGCGGAAGTGATGGACCTCAAGGCAGTTGAGACCGGACCAGCGCAAGGTCTTGTTATTGAGTCGAGTCTTGAAAAAGGCCGCGGCGCGGTCGCAACGCTTCTCGTTCAGGCAGGTACGCTGAATCAGGGCGACATGGTTATTGCGGGTGAGGAATACGGACGTATTCGCAACATGTTTGACGAATCTGGAAACTCCATTAAGTCTGCAGGCGCATCGCAGCCAGCCGTAGTGCTTGGGCTCTCTAAGACGCCTGGCTCCGGTGAGGACTTCCAGGTTGTTAAGAACGAGCGCAAAGCGCGCGAAGTTGCAGAATACCGACAAGCCAAGTCACGCGAAGTCAAACTTGCGCAGCAACAAGCCTCCAAGCTAGACGACATGTTCACGCAGATGAAGGACGGACAGCTATCCTCCGTTTCGGTCCTTATTAAGTCGGACGTGCACGGTTCAGCCGAAGCGCTCAAGGATGCATTGCTCAACTTGGCTACCGATGAGGTCAAGGTCAAAGTATTGGGCTCTGGTGTTGGTGGTATTACCGAGACAGACGCAAATCTGGCTGCGGCATCCAATGCAGTCATTATCGGCTTTAACGTTCGCGCCGATGCGGCAGCGAGAGTTGCCCTCAAAGAATCTGGCGTTGATGTTCGCTACTACAGCATCATTTATGAAGCCATCGATGACGTTAAGGCAGCGCTAAGCGGTCTTCTCGCTCCAGAGATTCGTGAGCAGATTGTAGGTCTGGCCGAAGTGAAAGACGTATTTTCGTCGCCGAAGTTTGGTGACATTGCAGGCAGCATCGTGACTGAAGGCTACGTGAAACGGTCTAATCCGATTCGTGTTCTGCGCGAGAACGTTGTGATCTACGAAGGTGAGCTTGAATCACTGCGCCGCTTTAAAGATGACGTGAACGAAGTGAAGTCCGGTACCGAGTGTGGCATCGGCGTCAAAAACTACAGCGACGTGAAAGTCGGTGATCAAATAGAGTGTTTCGAGCGAATTGAAGTCGCTCGTACGTTGGACTAATGCCACGCGAGTATTCACGTAATCAGCGCCTAGGTACGGAAGTACTGCGAACGCTGAGCCAGTTATTGCGATTCGAGACCAAAGATCCGCGACTGCAGAACGTTTCTCTTACCGGCGTGGACCTAACCCGTGATTTGAGTGTGGCACGTGTGTTTTACAACATGATGGACCCCGCGGATGCGGTTGAGCCAGTGGCAGAGGGCTTGCAACGGGCTACCGGCTTCTTGCGCAGCAAATTGGGCCATGAGCTGAAGATTCGCCATGTTCCTGAGTTGCGATTCATACATGACGACAGCGCGGAAGAAAGTGCGCGCATCAGTCAACTAATCGATCGCGCCCTGAACGCCGACAAGGCCGAGTAACCTCATGAAAGACACCGGACGACCTCGGCGTGAAATGGTCGATGGCTTGCTGCTGCTCAACAAACCGCCAGGACTTAGCTCTAATCAGGCGCTACAACGGGTTAAATGGCTCCTGAATGCCAAAAAAGCGGGGCATACGGGCAGTCTCGACCCGGCGGCCACCGGAATGCTGCCATTATGTTTTGGCGAGGCCACGAAAGTCTGCCCATTCTTGCTGAATGCAGACAAGACCTACCGGGTCACTGCGAAACTGGGCATTGCCACTGATACCGGCGACGCTGAAGGCACTGAAACGGAGCAAATGGATGTGCCTGACCTCTCCGCAGATCAATGGCGAGAAATTTTGAATGGGTTCATGGGTGAGTCCACGCAGATTCCACCTATGTACTCGGCCCTGAAGAAAGACGGCAAACGCCTGTACGAACTGGCCAGAAAGGGTGTCACGGTCGAGCGCGAGCCACGCCCGTTACGTATTGACGAGATCGAACTACTGGAAGCGGCCGGGACCAGGCTGGTTTTCCGTGTGCACTGCTCAAAAGGTACCTATATCCGCGTGTTGGTTGAAGATATTGCGAAAGTAGCCGGCACTGTCGCGCACACGGCCCGATTGCATCGGGAGGAGGTTGGTGACTTCAAGGAGGCGGATATGCTCGACTTGAGTACTCTGGAAACAGCGGCAGAGGCGGGTACAGAGTTAATTCGGGAGCATTTGATGTCTCCGGACGTAGCGTTGACGGGATACCCGGCCGTTACTGTCTCGCAGGCAGATGGGCAGCGATTCTCAGGCGGTATGCTCGTTTCTGGCTCAGAAGAGGGGCTGCAGGGGCTGGTACGCGTCTATAGCGATGATTTGCAATTTTTGGGCATCGGCGAGGCTTCCGGAGACGGGTCGGTCGCGCCGAAGCGTGTATTTCTAACGGGTGAAAAAAACCCGTAGATATTTGATTTTGGACTGTTAATAGGCTCGAACAGGCGCTAGAATGCGCGCTGCAAAAAGGCCTTAAAAGAGAAGATTGGAGTAAAGGTAGATGTCACTGTCTAGTGAAGCAAAAAGCACGATTGTTAAAGAGTATTCCCGCGGAGAAGCCGACACTGGATCTCCCGAAGTTCAGGTAGCCCTGCTGTCTGCAAGAATTTCTGAGCTTACCGGCCATTTCGGCGAGCACAAAAAAGATCACCATAGCCGTCAGGGTCTCCTGAAGATGGTCAACAAGCGACGTAAGTTGCTCGACTATCTGAAGGGAAGAGATGCCGATCGCTACCGCGAGCTGATTTCCCGGCTCGGTCTTCGTCGTTAACCGACGAGCCATTCTGGTTTTGCGATAAATTTGTGTCGTTCCCTTACGGGACCGCAATGGATCGCTGTTGCCAATAATTCAACAAGAGAATCAAAGTGAATTCAACTAAGAAATCGTTCCAGTTCGGCGAACACGAAGTCACCATCACGACTGGAGGCTGGGCTCGTCAGGCTGACGGTGCTGTCATGGTCGATATGGCTGATACGCAAGTCATGGTTACTGCAGTAGGCAGAAAAGCCGCTGACCCAGGTCGCGACTTTTTCCCGC
>CAYWYT010000251.1:0-4200 GCA_964462665.1 uncultured Woeseiaceae bacterium
TGGAAGCTGGCAGTAGAAAATTTCTGCGAGTGTTACCACTGTTTGCCGGCGCATAGGGAATATTCCGTAGCACACGGGTTGGCGCGGCCGGAGAAGGTCGATGCAGCGCTCTTGGATAAGGTAATGGGACGCGCGGAATCTTGCGGCCTGTCTAGCAAGGTGTTTGACGTCTCGTTTGACAGCGAACAGGCGGTTGGTTCGGATCGGTACTTCGGCCGCTATCCGTTACTCAAAGGGCATGTCACCGGCAGCCGCGACGGCAAACCCGTCGCGCCATTATTGGGGTCGATCCAGGACTACGATGGCGGTGCCAGCGATTTTCAGGTGGGCGCGTTTAGCTACGGTTTGGCGTACTGCGATCACGTCGTCCTATATCGATTCATTCCAATGTCGAAGGACATGACGGAGTGCGAAGTCGTGTGGCTGGTTCGTGCGGATGCAGAAGAGGGCAAAGACTATAAGCTGGATGATCTGACCTGGCTGTGGGATGTAACCACTGTCGCCGACAAGCGCATCATTCAGGACAACAGCCGTGGGGTTGAATCGCGATTTTACGAGCCCGGCCCATTTACACCGATGGAGTACTACACTGAGCAATTCACGAAATGGTATCTGAAGGTAATCGAGTCATGAAACGTCTCCTGTGGTTGCTCGTCCTGATGCCCTCATTTGCTTTCGCCTGGGGTGAAACCGGGCATCGCGTCGTTTGCCAGATTGCATACCAAGAACTACTGCCGGAGGCACGTACGGAACTGGACCGATTGCTTGCTTTGGACTCGGACTTCGACAACTTCGCTGACTCCTGCCTTTTCGCCGATAAGCCGGAGCGAATTCGCTGGCAGGATCATTTCATAAATATTCCCAGATCGACCCAAGCTGTCACGACATCCGACTGTCCCCTGGCTGAAACCTGTGCATTCTCGGCGATTCACTCCGATTTTATGGTGTTGCTTGACCCGCAAGCGAGCGACACGGAAAAACTGTTGGCACTCAAACTGCTAGGTCACTGGGTAGGCGATGTGCATCAGCCTATGCATGTGTCCTTTCAGGACGATCGGGGTGCGAATAGCAATCGTGTCGACCCTGACAATGAGGACTCCAGTCTGCACGGGGTCTGGGACTACGCAATAATTGCGCGCAGTCTTGGCGACGACTATCGGCAGATCGCAAGCGACTTGGGAGGCGCGATATCTGCGCAGCAGCGCACAGCATGGAAGTATGACTCGCCAATTGAATGGGTGAATGAGTCGTTTCAGATCACTATTTCGCCAGAGGCCGGATATTGCATCCAGAAACAAGGCGCGTGCTGGTATAGCAGCGATAATATGCTGTTGGATCAGGGTGAAGAATGGCGTAACCTCACGCTCACTGCAGATTATCTGCAGCTGCATGCACCAATTATTGAATTACGTTTACAGCAAGCCGCTATCCGGCTTGCACAATTGCTCAATCAGTCATTAACCAATGGAACGAATAATGAATAAAATCAAATGCTTGACTCTAGCGTCTTTAATTATCACCGCAACTGCCTGCGCTGCCGAAGACGGCGAAATGGAACAGCCATCCGCAGTGGAACAACCGACCGCAGTGGAACAGCCAGCTGAAATGGAACGGCCATCAATGTACGCAAGCCAGACCGCCATGGTAACCGCGGTGGTAGAGGCTATTGATCATGAGACTCGCGTCGTAACCGTTCGCAAGACTGACGGTGAATCACTGACCTTCACGGCCAGCGAAGATGCTCGCAACCTCGGTCAAGTTTCCGTTGGCGACATACTTACGGCTGAGTACCAAGAGACGATTTCGATCGAAGTTATGGCGAACGAAGGTATGGAGCCACAAGCAGCCTTGATGGATGCAACCGCGCGTACTGAAGAAGGTGAGATGCCTGGTTTCGCTGCCATGGATGCTACGGTCATTACCGCGACAGTCGAAGAGATCAATATCGAGGCAAATACTTTCAAATTGAAAGGCCCGGACGGATCGATCAACGAGTACACAGCTCGTAATCCGGAAAATTTGAAACGTTCAAAAGTTGGCGATCTGGTTGTGATTACAATTACAGAAGCCGTCGCCATTGTCGTAGAGCAAGGTTCAGTCGAATAAGCTATTGCGACAATGACGAGTCCAGTCAGCATTGCACCAATGATGGACTGGACAGATCGTCATTGCCGCTACTTCCTGCGTCTGCTAACACCGAATGCGCGGCTGTATACCGAAATGGTTACAGCCGCTGCGATTGTGCATGGTGATGCGGAACGATTGTTACGCTACGACTCTGCCGAGCATCCTATCGCCTTGCAACTGGGCGGAAGTGATGTGGACTGGATGACATCTGCAGCCGCAGCGGCTGCAGACTTTTCTTACGATGAAATCAATATCAACGTCGGTTGCCCTAGTGACCGCGTTCAGAGCGGGCAATTTGGCGCCTGCCTCATGGCTACTCCCGAAATCGTTGCAGCTTGTTATGCATCGATGCGCGACAAGGTGGATGTGCCGATCACGGTAAAGACCCGTATTGGTATCAATGACCAGGACAGCTACGAGTTCCTCAAATGCTTTGTTGATGCCTTGGTGGCTGTGGGGTGTGAAATGTTCGTCGTACATGCGCGCATCGCCATTCTCGAGGGCCTGAGTCCCAAGGAAAACCGAACCGTGCCGCCGCTCAATCACGAGCGGGTTTACCGTCTGAAACAGGACTATCCAGACCTGAAGATTGTCCTCAACGGCGGTATCAAGACGGTGCAGCAAGTGGATGCGGTTCTTGGCAACGTGGATGGCGTGATGATCGGACGCGAGGCGTACCACAACCCATATTTTCTCGCTGAACTGGAGAATCACCTGCAGCCGAACGGGTCATTGCCGCAGCGTCAGGAGGTTGTCGAGCAGATGATCCCGTACATTGAGCGTGAGTTGGCAGCAGGAGAGCGCTTATCCAGCATTACGCGCCACATGTCGGGCCTGTTTCTCGGCCAGCCTGGGGCGAGAGCATGGCGCCGCTTTCTGTCGGAAAACGCCTGCCGCAATGGTGCTGATTCAGATGTCCTGATCAACGCCCTAAAACAGATGCCGATGGCGGCCTAGGCATTCCCCGGCTACAATATCGAGTCCACACACTGCCAGAGCGATACGTCCTACATGAGCGCAAAGACAGCAAATAAAGGCAGTCATCAAACGATGGCTGATAAAGCCGATATTCATGAGCTTTACGAAGAGTCGGTGCAAAACGTCGAAAATGAAGTCGTTTTTCTGAGGGATACATTTGCCGAACGCACCGGACGTGTTGCACATACCTTACGTGAAGATTTCTGCGGTACAGCGAGTCTGGCCTGCGAATGGGTGAAGCAAGGGCCTGAATTCTCAGCAGTCGGCGTGGACATTGAAGCGTCAGTGCTGGACTGGGGTCGACAGAATCGCGTTAGCAAATTGCAAACTGAAGAGCAGGCGCGTGTCAGGCTGATCGAGTCGGACGTGCAAACGGTGGATACACCGAGCGTAGACGCACTGGTTGCGTTTAATTTCAGCTACTGGATTTTCGATGAGCGTGCGCAATTGCTGAACTATCTGCGCCGCTGTCATGACTCCCTCAACGATGGCGGCTTGATGTTCCTGGATATTTTTGGCGGTCCGGAGTCGATGGAAGAGACCAAGGAAAAGACCAAGCACGATGAGTTTACTTATGTTTGGCAGCAGGCCGATTTCCATCCTGTTACCAATCACCTGCAGTGCTACATCCATTTCAAGTTTAGGGACGGTTCCAAGCTCAAGAAGGCTTTCAGCTATTCATGGCGCCTGTGGACTGCTCCTGAAATACGTGACCTGCTACTGGAAGCCGGCTTCTCTAATGTGACAGTCTACTGGGAGGGCGAGGACGAAGATGGAGAGGGTAATGGTGTTTTCACGCCGGACGAACGGGGTGAGGCGGATTTAGCCTGGATAGCGTATATTGTCGCTGAGAAATAGCACTATTAATCAACTAGTTGCATACGATACATGGCGAAGGATTTAGAAGTAGCGATTTTGTTTGCTGACGTTGTCGGCAGCACGCAGCTATATGACAAGTTTGGCGATACCAAAGCCAGCGAGACCGTCGCCGCGTGCCTGAATGTCATGAAAGACGCGACCCGGAAGTTTAATGGCAAAGTGATAAAAACCATCGGGGATGAGGTCATGGCGACCTTTCCGAGCGTCGACGAGGCC
>CAYWYT010000252.1:0-4188 GCA_964462665.1 uncultured Woeseiaceae bacterium
CCGCTATTGGGCGCCATGCTCACGAGTATCTTGCCGTCGTTGACCGTCATGTTTTCCGTCATGACCGACTCGCCCTCAAGCAGCGGCAACTCGAGCGTCAACGCACCTTGAGCAGGCGCGATTCGCCGCACCTCGGTAACTACATACCAGTCGAGATCCAGCTGCACAGTTCGCGATACTTCCACGAATGGCGGAAATCGACTGCTCTCCCAGCGGACCGCTCCATCAGAATTTTCTTCCGTTTCCAGTCGCGTTAATTGCAACGAACCGGACAACAAACGTCGATCTTTAACCCCCGCAACAAACCAACCATCACTTGTCGTCGCGACAACGCGTGGTGGTGTTAGAAACGGAATTTCAAGGCTATCTACGGCCGGGATCGGGCCGCTCAATACAACACTGTGACGCCCCGGTTGCAGACGGACCCATAGGGATTGATTGGGTCCGCGTGAGATCTGGCCCGCAGCGGTACCGTCGAGCAAGATCGCGACCGGACGCCAGCCTGCGTCCGAGCCTGGCAGTGGAACGGCGACCTCCTCCAGCGCGTGAATGGTCAGTGTCATACGAATGCTTTGCGCATCGATGGTGATGTCAGCAGCAACAATCTCAGCACAGCGCGGCGTGCATTCGGGTGCCTCCAACAAGCGCGCTTCGAGAGCCTGCAACATTTCGGCATCGGGCATTTGTGCGTAAACATCCTGACTCGGCAACATTGTGAACATCAGCAACCCGACGCTCGCAAGACCGCTCGCGGCAGCGCGCCCAAAGCGCAATCCGCCCGGCAATTTTATTTGCCGTTTGAGAATTTCGGCAGCGAGCACAGCAACAAACAACAACAGCAATGCCACTTCAACGACGCGCAGCATCGATACCAACCAACGCGGCATGATCATTAAGCGCATCGTTTGATCGGCCTCTACCGGCCCACTCCAGGACAATCGATACGTATTCCACTGCCATGACGGAATGCCTGCCCCCGCCTGCACTATTGCACTCGGCGCATAGCGATTAAACGCGTAGCTCGAAACAGACCTGGTACCCGTTACAACGATTTCTTCAACTGAGCTGAGCATTTGCGAAGACTTCGCCCTACTCCGCAGTGCTACCTCATTGCGCTTGTTTTCGTCGACCGACTCCATCATATAATCTGATTCCGCCGGCATATCTCTGGCTGGTGCCATCAGGCCCGCAGTGCGAGGAGCGTTTTGTGCAGCATATACGGGACGCTGAACCTCAAGTTGTGGGTACATGGCAACGCGTAATTGATTAGCAGCAAAAGGCACCAGTGCCAACAGCAGAAGGCCCGCACTTACACCCTGATAGACACGCACGGTCTGTCGGAGTTTTCCAACCGGTGCAACGCGCAGCAAAGCGATCGCGATCAATAAATTGAGCCACAGCCACGCCGGTGCCGACATCTCGTGGAAACTCAGGACCAATGCTGCGAGCGCGATGCTGCCCGCCTTCGCGCCGAACAACCGCCATGTGGCGATCGCGATTATGAGCACGAGGAAGAAGTCGAGTAACTGCCATTGGCTTGCCCAACTGCCCGCCGCGACATCAACTCCCAGCGCAGCCAATAGCTTGTGGCCAGGCGGCAAATTCAGCACCGTTTCTACCGAATTGAAACGAGCATCCCAGGCAGTGACGGGCAACGCGCCACTCGCAGTCGACGCAGCGCTAGCCTCGATTTCGAGATCGGGGTAGCGTAGTTCGACGCCGGTCTGGCCTTCGGCTTCGCCATCGGTGATCAACAGGTTTTCAAAGTCAGCTGCGGCGGTTAACAGTGAAAACGGCGGTGACATATCCAGTCGCCAGTCCGCGCGCATCGTTCCGGTGATGTCGTCGTTGACGACGAAACTCGAACGATCGAAGGCCAGCCACATTGTGCGCGACAGTCTTAAATCATTCTCGGCAGACACGATGCCACGACTACGCTCGATGATATTTAGTGACTCACCGGCGGAAATACGAAATGCCGGCAGTTCTTCCCAACCGGAGGGAACATCGACCTGTAACGGATCAACTGGCGATAGGCCTTCGGGTGCGGTTACTCGAAGCTCATCGTTTGACGCAAAACTCCAGATTTCGGTCTCGGGCAGGTTTTGTTCCGGAGCCAGCATCGTTATCGAATCCGCTACCGCACCGCCGCGCGCTGTGATCACGATTTCCCAGGATCCCGGCCGAACCTGAACACGAAGATTTCCATCCGGCTCGAGGCGAGCGGGAAGATCGCTGCGTATGGTTAGTGGAATAAAACCCTCTGGCAATAGTGGCCCGAACAACTCTTCGCGCACACCACCGGACACCTGAATGACCATATGGGTGGTAAGCCGAGTTGGGACATCATCGCGAACCAATCGATATACGTCGCTGGTAACGTTATCTCGTGCCTGAGTTTCCTGCCTGCGCTCGCCGAGAAACACACCATTGTTGTTTCTGTCGGGGCGTTCGACCGCCTGACCATCAACGCTCAGGGAGATCAGACCTGTCTGCCACGGCAAACTCAGATTGCCGGGTCGCTCGTCCCATGCGAACGAGCCTGCGATTCGATACGTGCCGGGTTCCAGGTAAACGCTCGGAATATTGTCCCGCAGAACGACTTCAACATCGCGCCCATTGGCCGTTACCTGATGTGGCCAGTAACTCGTGTTTCCGGGCAATCCGATCCATTGTTGTTGAGCATATACAGACCATTGCTGCTCAAACTGACCAGCGTTGGCGTCGACTGACAATTCGAACTGCCCCGGCCAGGCACAGACAAAGTCGTTACGCTGCGTCGCTGAGCGATCGAATATGAATGGACATGCGCGATAGTCCTGGTCGTGTAGAACCCATTCCTGCCATTCCTGCAGGTCGTCGGGAACGTAGACATCATCAACTGCGAAGGCTGTTGCGGGCAGCAACAGTACGATTAGAACCAGCCTGTAGATCAAAGACATGGGCGCCTCCCCGGGAGTGCGATGGTTAGTACTATACGTTAACGCGGGAAATGCAGAAATTGGGTTTAATAGTGTGGCGGCCGCTCGTCCACCGGACCCTCGTCGGGCGCTGCATCCCCGATTGCACGCACTCTTTCGATAAGTGAAGTACTGAGCTGCTCCAATTGCATGATCCGGCCTTGCTGCTCGGTGATTACCTCATTTAACTCCGTAAGCAGCTGTTCCTGGTGCGCCAGCTTGCTCTCGATATCGATCATTCTGTCCTCGCTCATGGTAGCCTCTCGCCTTTCGTAGTCAGGGTCAGAGCCCGGAATCAGTACTGTATGTCACTTTTGCGCTTCGATGAAATCTCACTGGACTTCGGCGAGCTGAAAATACTCAGCGCGGCGAACTTTTCTATTGAATCCGGTGAGCGCGTCTGCATGATCGGCCGCAACGGTGCCGGCAAGTCGACCACCCTGAAACTGATCACCGGCGAACTCGAGGCAGATCGCGGCGCCGTCGTTCGCAGCGACAATCTGGTGGTCAGCACCTTGAGTCAAGCACTCCCTGATGCGATGGACAAGCTCGTCCGCGATGTCGTGCGCTCAGGTCTGAGCGAAACCGAATCGTTATTGGCGCAATACGAAAAACAGGCGCAGCTCGAACTTGATCGTGACGGTATGCGTGAACTCGAAGCACTGCATGCCCGCATCGATGCGCACGATGGTTGGCACATTGAACAACGTGTAGACGAAACAATTTCAGACTTAAGCCTGCCGGCCGACAAAAAGATGAATGAATTATCGGGCGGCTGGCGGCGACGCGTTGCGCTTGCGACGGCGATCGTACAAAAACCCGATCTGTTGCTGCTCGACGAACCAACCAACCACCTTGATATCGCAACGATCAAGTGGCTCGAAGATCGCCTGCACTCCTGGCCCGGTGCCGTGTTGTTCATCACACATGATCGAGCCTTCCTGCAGCGGCTCGCGACACGGATTGTGGAAATCGACCGCACAAAACTCACGAGCTGGCCTGGAGACTACCGTAACTTCTTGATTCGAAAAGAAAAAGCTCTCGAAGATGAAGAAGTGGCCAACGCTAAGTTCGACAAGAAGCTGGCGCAGGAAGAAGTCTGGATTCGACAAGGCATCAAGGCACGTCGCACCCGCAACGAAGGTCGTGCCCGTGCTTTGGTGAAATTGCGTAATGAACGCTCGAAGCGCATCAAACAGGATGGCCAGGCTCGCATTCATATTGAAGC
>CAYWYT010000253.1:0-4181 GCA_964462665.1 uncultured Woeseiaceae bacterium
ATCTGTTGGCCTCGCACCGGCGTCACAACGGGCTCTTGGGGAGCTGGAGAATAAACACTATGTCGCGACGACTTTCTCGTATCTCGCTGGCGCTCGTAATCTTGCTAACGAGCGAGGTGTGGGCCCTGGGGCTGGGAGAAATCAAGCTGGAGTCAGCGCTCAACCAACCGTTGCGAGCTGAAATCGAATTGCTTTCTGCTACACCGGAAGAGCTGGCCGGCCTACAGATTTCGATGGCGTCGGGTGATACCTTCGATCGATACGGCCTTGATCGCCCGGTATTTCTGCAAGGAATTATTTTTCAGGTTCGTCAAAGTGGTCGAGCTGACGGCAACGTCGTGGAAGTTCGGTCGGCGAATCCAATTACTGAGCCATTTGTTACATTTCTGGTAGAAGCCAGTTGGGCACGTGGTCGCTTGTTGCGCGAATACACTATTTTGCTGGATCCGCCGACGTATGCTCCGCAGGCAGCGGCGCAGTCGACGCCTGCTGTCACAGCACCAACCCGCAGCCAGCCCACTGACAGTGGTCGCATTGAGCGCGCCGCGCCAGTCGCGCAACCACGAGATAAAACGCCGGTTCGCACGAGCCCACCGCGCGTCGCACCCGCACCTGCAGCGGATAGGCCGGCACCCTACACGCCGCCAGCGCGTGAGCCGCTCGATGAAAACAGGCCTTACGACCAAACAGAACCCGGCGACATTGTCGTACAAAAGAATGAAACCCTGTGGGGGATAACATCGCGAGTTCGCGACGACGGCCGCCTGACCATGAATCAGACGATGCTCGCGATTTACGAAGCGAATCCCGAAGCCTTTGGCGGCAATATCAATATCCTGCGCGCCGGCGCTTCGTTGCGCATTCCGACCGCCAATGACGTTTTTCAAATCGGCCGCGAAACAGCCCTGGATGAAGTGCAGCGACAGCATGCGGAGTGGCAACCTGGTTATACCTATATAGACGGCTCTGTATCTGAGCCCGAGCCGGCGGCAGATCCACTGTATGACGATCCAATGGTCGATGAATCAGTGGTCGATGATGCGGTGTCGCAAAATGACCTGACGCTGGTGCCGCCTGATGAAGACTATCTGGCCGACACCGGAACGGCCTACGACGATGAGTTGAGCGATGCTACGGCGACGCGCGAAGGCGAAATCGAGCAGCGCATTTCAGAATTGGAAGCAGCAGATGTTCCGATTCAGCAAGCATTGATCGAAATCCGCGACAACGAACTGGCAGCACTGCGCCAGGAACTCGCGCAAATTCGCGGCGAAGTCTACGAGCCTGGTCTGGATGACCCGTTTGCCGATGACTTTGGCGACGAGGCGGCTGACGATGAATTGGCTGCCGACGGTGCAGAACAAGCTGACGACGAAGTCGAAGCGACTACCGAGGCGGAGCCCGCACGACCAACACGACGTGCCGAGCCGACGCTGGTAGAGAAGATTCTCGGCATGTTGAGCAGCTGGTGGATCTGGATCGTTGGTGTGTTGATTATCGTTGGCGGCTTGTTGTTCTGGTTCATGCGCCGCGGTGACGATGACGATGACGTTGATTCCTGGCGTTCGATCGACACCGACGACGCTTTCAGCCCGACCGACTTGTCCGCGACTGAAAGCTTACGCGCACCGTCGCCGGACGATTCCATAATGGTCGTCGAACAAGAATCGGCGCTACCGGACCTGGATGAGACAGTCGATGCGCCGGGCCCGGATTTCGCGGCCGACTTTGAGCCGGCTCCACAGGCAGTTGAAGATCTGGAAGCGGCTGAAACGGGTCAGTTTGATTCGCTGGAAGATACATTCAGCAGCGAAACTGCGATTAACCTCGACCAGTCAGACCCGATCGCTGAGGCTGACTTTCACATGGCCTATGGTCTGTACGATCAGGCGGCCGACCTTATTAATGGCGCATTGACGGCTGAGCCTCTGCGACAAGAATTGCTGTCGAAGTTATGCGAGATCTACTTCGTGTGGGGCAACCGCGATGCGTTTACGGATGCCGCCAGCCGACTGAAAGGAGTTGTCGGCGACGCTGAAAATGCGGAGTGGGACAAGATTGTCATCATGGGCCAGCAAATCGCCGCTGACCATGAACTGTTTGCGGGCGCAGGAGTTGCCGCGGCGACCAAGGCGGTTGATCTATCCTTTGATGCTGAACCTGAAGGCACCGGTGCTCTGGACATGGAATTCGGCGCCGATGGCGATGACGCCAGCGATGTCTTCGATCTCGGCGATGCCGATTCGGCAAGCGCTGACGACGGCGAAGATCTCGATTTCGTATTTAATGACGCTACGGCTGACGCCGCAGTAGAAGTCGATGCTGCGTTGTTCGAGCCGGAACCGGAACCGGAGCCGGAACCGGAACCCGAGCCTGAACCAGACCCGGAACCGACCAATTTTGATCTAACGGCCGAAATGCCGGCTATTGAAGACACTGTAGAAGCGACGGTAGAGACACCGACCATCGAACAACAGTTTGAAGGTTTGTCGGGCACCTCAGATTTGCCGTCTCTGGAAGATACTCTGGGTGGCGCGATCGAGAGCGCCGAACAATCAGCCGATGCGACCGCTGAAATCAATCTGGATGATCTGGGCCTGGATCTGGATGGACTGGATGCGACCGAAATCGCGTCGCTGGACGATATCGATGCCACGGGCGAATTACCTGCCCTTGGAGACCTGGCTGACCTGACCAGTAAGAATACTGTGATCGATCCGGATGCTACTGGCGCGCACACAATATTGAGCTCGGAAGTCACGGAAATTAGCAAAGATTTGGATGACGCGTCATTGCTGGATGCGACCGGCGTTACACAAGTACTGCCGGACGACTTTGCCGTGGAAACATTAGGCGACGGAGACGCTACGATGCTCGCGCCTGGATTGGGCGCGGTGCACACGGATCTGGCGGATGATCAGGAAACGATGCTGGCCAGTCTGGATGATGATGACAGCGATTTTGACTACGCCAAGACCGAGGCGTTGCCGCCGGCAGCGTTCACAGGCAATTCAAGTCTCGATGAGACCGGAGAACTTCCCGCCGTCGCGTCGACGAATGTTGACCTGGACCTGGATGACTTGACCGCTGCGCTGCAGGTTAGCGAGATCGGCGATACCATCGAGCAAATGCGTGACGATGCGACCGTTGAGCAACCGCGACCGGTAATGCCGGACGAAGATGTGTCGCCGACGATGGCACTGGAGCCGGGTGAATTAAGCGACGATTTGCACGATGCGCGGACGATGACAGAAGTCGGAACCAAGCTCGACCTTGCTCGTGCCTATGTTGATATGGGCGATCCTGCCGGTGCGCGTTCGATTCTGGACGAAGTTCTCGACGAGGGTGACGCGGCGCAACGCCAGCAGGCACAGCAGCTATTGGATTCACTTCCGTCTTAGTTGCGGATCGCTTTGCGTATTGCGCTAGGCATTGAGTACGACGGAACCGCGTATAACGGCTGGCAACGGCAGCGCACTGGTAACGGCGTTCAGGAGCACGTGGAAGCCGCGCTCAGCCGCGTTGCTGACGAGCCCATCGACGTTGTTTGCGCCGGCCGCACCGATACCGGCGTGCACGCCACCGGTCAGGTAGTGCATTTTGATACCAATAGCGAACGCACTGAGCGCAGTTGGCTGCTCGGTGCAAACACCAATCTACCCGACGATATCGCTGTTACCTGGGCGCAACCGGTTGCGGACGAGTTTCACGCGCGCTTTTCTGCAGTCTCGCGCAGTTATCGTTACGTTTTTCTGAATTGCCTGGTCCGTTCAGCGCTCAATCGACATCGTGCATGGTGGGTGTATCAGCCATTGGATGCGGAGCGTATGCACACTGCCGCTCAAGCTATTGTTGGCAAACATGATTTTTCCACTTTCCGCGCCGCCGCGTGCCAGGCGTCGACGGCGACCCGGGAAATTCTCTGCGTTTCCGTAGCGCGCGACGGCGACAAGATCTATCTGGATATAACGGCGAATGCTTTCCTGCAGCATATGGTGCGTAACATCGCCGGGACTTTGGCGGCGATTGGTGTAGGCAACGAGTCGATTGCATCCATGTCCGAAGTGCTGGAAAGTCGGGATCGGAAACGCGGCGGGGTTGCAGCGCCGCCACATGGACTGACCCTGGTAAAAGTGAGATATCCGAGCGACTTCCCGCTGCCGAAAAAGGTTAATATGCCC
>CAYWYT010000254.1:0-4152 GCA_964462665.1 uncultured Woeseiaceae bacterium
TTATGCGCAACAAATAGCCGACCACGATCGATTCTTGCAGGTCGGCTACGAGGAGTTCGTCTCTGCTCCCGATACGGTACAGGGCCAAATCGCTGCCAAATTTCCATGGTTGAAAACGCTGCACAAGTTTTCCGAGTATCACGAGTATGCGAACGTGTCGGAGAAGTCGAAGCTGGCAATGAACGACGTACGTCCTATCGCACCGACAAGTGTCGGCAAGTGGAAGAACAATCTTGGACGAATCAAAGGCCAGCAAATCACGCACGGCTCGCTAACACCGGACCTGATCGAGTGTGGCTATGAGAGTTCGGACGAGTGGGAGCAAGTGTTGGATGGGGTAGAGCCGGATTTTTCTAGAAGCCGCTACCCGGAGAAAGTATACTTTTGGTCTCGAATTTCCCAGCGCATCAATGCATGGCGCAAGGTCGCAAAATACCGGCGCATGCGTCGGTCCGCATAATTCTTAACGGAGCAATTCATGTCTGGCTTTAGCGAACGAGCTGTCAGCCTGTTCTACCGCATGGCTGTATCAGGCGCGTTGCCTGTTTCTTGGTTTCGGGATATCGATCCGACGACCGTGGTTAAGGCAAAGAAAACCGGCAAGCTCGAACTTGAAATTGTCAGTCACTGCTGGCGCTACGGGCACTTCCTCAATTACCAGTTGAGTTCGCTGGTAAACCACCGCACCGAAAAATTCAATATCACGATGACCGTTTTTCACGTGCCGGAGGACGAGCTGGTTGTGCCAGTGCTCGAATACTTTGGCCGGATGGAAATTCCCGGCATCACCTGGAACTGGCAGCCGATGCCGAAGAACGAATTATTTCGTCGCGGTATTGGCAGAAACCTGGCGGCGAAAAATACGACAGCCGACTGGATCTGGTTTACCGACGCCGACATTCTGTTTCACGAGAACTGTCTCGATACGCTGGCGGACTTGCTGCAAGGTCGTGACGATGGTCTGGTGCATCCGAGAATCGGTCTTGGTACGCGGCTGCTAGCCGATGATGATGAGATTCTCGAGAAGGGTCGCCAGGGTCCGAATGTTCTCGAAATTCCGATCGAGGAGTTCGAACCGTATGGCGGGCCGCGCAAGAAAGCGAAGGGTCCGCATCAGATCACACATGGCGATATCGCGCGCGCATGCGGTTACTGCGACTCAATCGCCTATTACCAAAAGCCCGCTGAGCGCTGGATGAAAACCTACGAAGATCGCGCATTCCGCTGGCTGATAGGTACCCATGGCACACCACTGGATATCCCAAATGTCTGCCAGATCCGGCACATCGTAAAAGGTCGCTACGAAAAAGACTCGAAGATGACAAAGATCCGCAAACTAATCCGCAAAACCTTCACCCCCTAATCAGTGACAGTTACCAAATCTGCACCAACTTGGGGCATGCGCTATTTTGGTGCAGATTTGGTAACTGTCACTGATTAGGGTTTGTCACTGATTAGGGTTTTAGGCGGTTTTTTAGTTTGCGGGACCAGCTGGCCTTGTTGGCGTGTGGGAAGGGTTCGTTCGGGGTTGGGTGGCCCAGGAAGGGGCAAAGTCGCGACCAGCCGTCATCATTCGGTAGATCAATGATGAGTAGGTCGTCGGGCCGATCCGCGAAATATTCCTGCACTTCGCGGTTATGCCTCTCATAGCGTGCCGTGTAGGTATCTTCGTTGCCTGACGGGCAACCCGCATCTTCGCCGTAGATCCAACGCCGCATTGGCGTTTGGGTCGTCGCAAAGTCTTTTACCTGGCTGTGAATCCAGTTTTCAGTCGGTCGCCGCGTCATTACGAATTTACTGCCTGGGAATCGCTCGTCGAGTTCGCGATACAGAATCGGCCACGGGTTGTCTTCGAAGGCGTCGAATTTCTCGACCATCGCATACGCCATTTCGTGTACTTTGCTGGCGATGTCCGGATCCTTGGTGCCGAAAGAGCCGGTCACGCGGTAGCCAAGCTTTTTTAGCGCCATCTCAAGACTGGTCGTGCCCGTCTTGTGGAAGCCAATGCAGAAGACTTTGGTTTTCATGAGTTCGATTCTACGACCTGCAGTCTGCTAGTAGAAGCGTTCTGCAGCAATCAGCCCCCAGACGACCACAACCAGCAGCAGGCTGCCAAATACGGCTGCAGAGCCCATGTCCTTAGCGCGACCCGAAAGCTCATGCTGTTCGTCGCCATGGCGATCGATTGCGGCCTCGATCGCCGAATTGATGAGCTCGACAATCATTACGATGAACAGGCTGCCTATGAGCACGGCCCGTTCCAGCGCTGTCTGACCCAGCCACACGGCCGCCGGCAGTAGCATGACGACTAATAGCAGCTCCTGACGAAACGCGGCCTCATGCTTCCACGCGGCCGAAATCCCTTGTGCTGAAAATTTGGTCGCTCGCAGTATGCGCCCAATACCGGTGTTTCCGGGTTTTGCCAATTGACTGCTCCGTTGTTGACCAGGCATTAGTGTAGCTCAGCGAATGGCATTATCTGCGGCCGCCACCGATGACAGCAACATACCGCCAATAAATATCAAAGATCGCCAGACTGGCATAGACTTCTCCCCCACGTTGATCAACGAGGCTATAGACCTCGCTACGCATGAAAATACTGCAACTATTATCGATCTCAATGCTACTCGCGGCACCCTGGCAACAGGCCGCGGCGCATGGTGGCGTGGTGGAGGAATCGGACCTGTGCGTGATTACGATCAGCTACCTGAAGGCGCACTTCAAGATCTATCAGCCACTGACCGATGGACATGAGGAGTACTGCGAGGACTTGCCGAACGCCACCGAGAGTATTTTCGTCATGGAGTATTTGCATGACGAGCTCAGTCGGGTGCCGGTCGACTTCCGCATCATTCACGATGTAACCGGCAAGGGTAAATTTGCACGTTGGGAGGATGTGGCTGCCATAGAAGATCTCGACAGCGTGACGATCTTCTATCAGCCACCAACGATCGAGCCGGACGTTTTCACAGTGCTTTACGATTTCACTGAAGAGGGCGATTACATCGGCGTCGTCACTGCAGCTCCAAGTACTGGTGATCGGCAACACATTGCCGTATTCCCTTTTGAAGTCGGCTACACGGGCTTTGGTTACTGGCCGTTGATTGTTGGCGTACTTCTGTTGATTCAGCTTCAGTACTTATTCATGAGTGGACGACTTGCCAGGTGGAGAAAATTATTCTCAAGAGCATAAAGACCATCGTTCTTTGCCTGTTGCTCGTGGGGGCGCAGGCCGACGAGTCCAGTTGGACGTCGCAACGCGGCCTGTTCGTAGTCAGTTATGAAAGCGAACTCGCACCGTTGCAGATCAACAAGTTGCACGCCTGGGTTCTGCACATTGAAGATGCGAAAGGTAGCCCTGTAGTTGGCGCGCATCTGGAAGTGACTGGCGGGATGCCGGCGCACGACCACGGTCTGCCGACGTATCCGCGAGTTACAGAAGAACTGGGTGCTGGCGACTACCGTCTCGACGGTATGCGTTTTCACATGGGCGGTGCTTGGGAAATCACGATTAGCATTGCCGCCGACGGCAAGACAGACACGGTCGTGGTGACAGTTACCTTATGAAGCGCTTCGCGATTTTTGTTTTTCTAGCGGGCCTCGTCGCAATGGCTTGGTACAACTGGCCAGCGAGTCCCAGGCCGTGGAGCGACGCGGACATCGCTATGCTCCAATCGCTCTCAATAGACAGCCTCGAGCCACTACCCGCCGATCCAACCAATGCCGTGGCCGACGACCCGCGCGCTGCTGAGTTCGGGCACGCACTATTTTTCGACCCTCGCCTGAGCCTCAACGGCGGTATTTCATGTTCTACCTGTCACCAACCGCTGCGAAAATTTACAGACGGCTTGCCCAAAGGGCAGGCGATCGGAACGTCGAAGCGGAATACACCCAGCATCGTCGGTACGGCGTACAGCCCATGGCTATATTGGGATGGCCGCCGCGACAGCCAATGGTCGCAGGCGCTTTCGCCACTGGAAGATGAGAACGAGCACGGCACGAATCGACAGCAGGTGTTGGAAGTCATTAGTAGCGATCCGCAATACGCAGAGATGTATCGCAAACTATTCGGTGAGTTGCCGGACATGACCGATGTAGTCGCTGTGAATATCGCATTCGCAAACATCGGTAAGGCATTCGCAGCGTATGAGC
>CAYWYT010000255.1:0-4145 GCA_964462665.1 uncultured Woeseiaceae bacterium
CAGGAGCTTCAAGCGGCAGCATATGGCCGCTTTCTGCAATGCGTGCGACTTGTGGGTCTTGTAAGTGCTCCACTAACGCAGCGGTAGCTTTGGCGGGCGCCATGCGATCTTTGCCGGCGATTATCACTTGGGTCGGGCAGCCAACCGCTGCGGCCGCAGTCTTGCCATTCTTGTAGTTATTGCAGGCGTTCAAGTCTGCCGCGAGCCCATTGGGTGAATTACCCCACATCGTCTTGTAGCCACCCGTCGCCATGGAGTTGCCCGGAATCGGTCCCTGGTGCAAATGTCCTGCGCCGCCAAAGCCCCAGGAAATCATCATGTCGACTGCTGCCGATGGGTTCTCGCTGGCGGCATTCAACAAGTAGTCGTTTACCGGCGTAGCCAGACCGCTGCAAATCAATGACAGGGAGCGTAATTTGCCTGGGTAGCGCGACGCGTACTCGAGCGAAACGAGGCAACCCTGTGAATGTCCGACTATTGATAAATCATTGATTGCCAGGGATTCAACGACATCATTGACCCAGTCGGCCAGCGCCTCGATTGACTCGATTGCCGACCCTTCCGAGTTCGTATGCCCTGGCGTGTCCAGGCAGAGCACTGAGTAATTGCGGAATGCGAAAAAGCGCGAGTGCAGGCTCCAAAAAGTATGGTCCAACGCACTGCCGGACAGGAAGAGAACGACTTTCTTTGAATTATCAAAAGGCTTGCCGCCCGTAGTCGCGAATACCTGCTTGCCGTTAACCTCGAAGTACATGACCTAGGCCTTCGAAATTCGTTTTGCAGCGCGGAACCCGAGTTCGAAATCGGCCTTGATGTCTTGGATGTCTTCCAGTCCAACCGACAAGCGAATCATGTCGTCGGTGATGCCCGCCGCGACCAGCGCGTCGGCATCAATGCGTGAGTGTGTTGTTGTAGCCGGATGAATAATCAGCGTTTTGGCGTCGCCGACGTTGGCAAGATGCGATGCGAGTTCCGTGTTTTCGATGAAGGCCTTGCCCGCATCGCGGCCACCTTTGACACCGAAGCTGACGATTGAACCCGCGCCCTTTGGCAGGTACTTCTTCGCCAGTTCGTGGCTGCTGTGATCAGGCAGTGACGGATGGTTGACCCAGGTGACCTGATCATGCCCTTGCAGGAATTCAAGCATCGCAGCGGTATTGGACAGGTGTTTGTCCATTCGTAGCGATAAGGTCTCGATGCCCTGCAGCAACAAGAAGGCATTCATCGGCGCCATCGTCGGACCGATGTCGCGCATGGCTTCGGCGCGGATGCGGGTAGCGAACGCGCTTGGGCCGAATTCTTCCCAAAAATTAATGCCAGAAAACGGCGCGTACGGTTCAGTGATTGTCGGGTACTTGTCGGATGCACCCCAGTCAAAGTTGCCGCCGTCAACGATAACGCCGCCGATTGCAGTGCCGTGACCGCCCATCCACTTGGTGACCGAATGAATGGTGATGTTCGCGCCGTAGTCGAAACAACGACACAAGTAGGGCGTGTTAAAAGTTGCATCAACCATGAACGGTATGTGGTGGTCGGCGCCGATCTTCGCGATAGCCTCGAGGTCGAGAATGTCGAGCCCGGGATTGCCAACCAGCTCACCGTAAATCAGCCTGGTGTTGTCCTGAATGGCGTTACGAAAGGCATCCGTGTCGGTCGGGTCGACAAACGTCGTCGTGATTCCAAATCGCGGCAAGGTGTTCTTCATCAAACTGATGTTGCCGCCGTACATTTGGCTGGACGCAACGATGTGATCGCCCTGACTCAGGATCGCGGTGATCGCACAAAACGTCGCGGCCATGCCGGATGATGTACAAACCGCAGCCGATCCACCTTCAAGCGCGGCAATGCGTTGCTCAAGAACACCAACGGTTGGGTTCGTAATGCGTGAATAGGCGTGGCCGCCACGTTCCAGATTGAAAATTGACGATGCGGTGTCCGTGTCTGGAAACACATAGGACGTGGTCTGATAAATCGGCACTGCACGAGCGCCGAATACCGGATCCACAACCTGGCCTGCATGCAGGCTCAGAGTGTCAAAATTCAAAAAGTCGGACATCGATCTAAACCTGTTCGAGGGCCGCCGCGAGTGCGTCAATCAAATCGTCCGTGTCTTCAAGACCAACAGACGCGCGTACCAGGCCGTCGATGATGCCTACACGAGCGCGCTCTTCAGGCTCGACGTCCGCGTGCGTCATGGTGACCGGATGCGTGATCAGAGACTCAACCGACCCCAGGTTCTCCGCGAGACTCCAGACATTGATGCTGTCCATGAGTTGCTTGCCGGCCGTGAGGCCACCTTTTACTTCGAACCACAGCATCGCGCCGTAACCCGACGCCTGCTTGGAAGACAGCTCGTGTTGCGGGAACGACTTGAGGCCCGGGTACATGACCTGGGTAACTTTCGGGTGTGCTTCGAGGAAAGTTGCGATTTCCATGGCGCTTGCTGACTGCGCGTCCATGCGAACCGATAGCGTCTTGCAACCTTGCAGCGTGAGCCAAGCCACTTGCGGCGACATGATGGTGCCCGTGCTGTTCTGAATAAAGCGTACGGCGGCAGCATGTTCTTCCGACTTGCTGATGACCGCGCCACCGACAGTCGCGTTGTGGCCGTCCATGTACTTGGTGGTGCTGTGAATGGAAATATCAGCGCCGAGCTCGAACGGCAATTGGTAGTAAGGCGTCAGGAATGTGTTGTCGACAGCGTGTACCGCGCCCGCTTTGCGTGCGATTTCGGAAATAGCCGCGATGTCCGAGCATTTCATGGTCGGGTTGGCGGGTGTTTCGGTCAGGATCAGCTTCGTGTTGTCGCGAACCGCGGCGGCTACTGCGTCAATGTCTGAGCCGTCAGCGAAGGTAAATTCGATGCCGAACTTGGTCAGGATCTTGGTGCAAAGACGATAGGTTCCGCCATAAGCCACGTCGGAAATAATCGCGTGCGAGCCTGCACTCAGGAAAGCGAGCATGGTGGCGTGAATTGCGCTCATGCCGGTACCGAAGCAAGCGCAATCGACCCCGCCTTCAAGATCGGCGAGTTTGAGTTCCAGCGCCTTAACGGTCGGATTGCCGGAGCGCGAGTAGGTATATCCCTTACTCAGATACTCGTCGACGGACGGTTGGACGTAAGTCGTGGTTTGGTAAATTGGCGTCAGGATTGAGCCGGTCTGCGGATCCGGTGTTACGCCGGCGTGAATCTGCCTGGTTCTGAAGCCCATTTCGTATTCCTTAGGTTGTTAGTTTACGGTGAATCTGAAGGATCGCCGATCATACATCCAACGGGTTGTTGGCATCTACGCCCGGCATGAACTGCTTTTGTCGATCGAGGTTGGTCAACTGGTACACCAGCCCAAGCCAGTTGTTAACGATGGCTTTGCCAGTATCGCCCCAGGTGTTATCCGCGTGATGCAGCAGCTCAGCTTCAGGGAATTCGGGTGGGGTAGTGCCGTTTTGCGCCGCTAGAACGACCGCCTCTATGTGCGCTTCGGCAAGGGCTGTGCCTTCATCGCCAAAATAATTGTCCGGGATTCTTGGGCGAGTATCGCGAGCGCCTTGGACATAACGGCTCACTTCCCGCTTACATTCTTTCAAAAGACTGATCGCCGCGTATTCCGGGTGCCCCTGGAAGTAGACGGTTCGAAACTGATCCGGACCCACCGCCAGATGCACACCGATCTCAGGGCTTTCCGCTAATACGTGACAGCCCGCGGACTCGAATTGTTCGCGGGAAATGTCGTTGTAGCGTGAATGTGGCGCATCAAATCGAGTATTCACATCGCGCAGCAACGGATGTGCGGGGCGTGTGACCTTGTGGTTGTATACACCCCATTGTTTTTGCTCGAGGTGGCGTCGATCCAGGTCGTGGTAATGCTTCACGAGAGCATGGGTGGCGAGGCAGGAGCAAAAGACCGAGGCCACGTTGTCTTCGGCCCAGCGCACGATGTCGATTAGCGGATCCCAGAACGGCTCCTGATCAAGAGACGGGTTGATGACGTTAGCACCCGTGATAATGAGTGCATCGAGGCCTTGTTCCGCTAAAGCGTCGAATTCGAAATAGTGCTCGGCGATATGCGCTTTCGCCTTTTCGCCACGGATAAGTTCCGGTATCGAGAACGGATAAACATAGAATTGCGCGATCGGATTGCTGCTGC
>CAYWYT010000256.1:0-4139 GCA_964462665.1 uncultured Woeseiaceae bacterium
TGATGGGTAGTTGCTTGCGTAAACTGCTGTCGACCAGCGCCGGCAGCAGCGCATTCACTTTTACGAATAGTTTCTCCGGCCATCCCATATATCTGTCGAGCGGTGACCGATCAGTAATGACCTGCATGACCTGGGTGGCGACGACAGATGGTTTATCCATTGTGGTGCCGAGTTCATTGTTCATCGCAACAATCTTGTCGCTGTTGAGGTCGGTTTGCGTCGCGCGCGGGGCGATGTAAGACACGTGGATTCCCGAGTCCGAAAGTTCGCGCCGCAATGACTCTGTAAAACCGCGTAGTCCAAACTTGCTCGCGCAGTACACACCGAAGCCCGGATAGCCGATGCTTCCGAAGGTCGAACCGATATTGATGATTTGTGCTCCGTCACGCAGCCGCAGCATCGGCAACAGATCCTGACAAATTAGCATTGGACTGATTAGATTGATGTTGATCGTGTCTGTGATAGCAGCCTGTGATCGATCCTCAAACAGACCAAACTCGTTCACACCGGCGCAATTGATCAGCAAGCTAATTCCTTTCGGTTCCAGTGATTCGCAGAAACCGCGAAGCTGCGCTCGGCCGTCGTCACTAGCAATGTCCGCGACTACCGCTGCATGGGCGTCGTTGCCGAAATCGGCAATCAGTTCGGTCAGTTTTTGTTCGTTTCTGCCGACGAGTACCAGCTGCGCTCCCTTCGAGTTTAGTTTCTTGGCGATCGCTCGGCCGATTCCGCCGCTGGCACCGGTCAGAACAACTATCTTGTTTTTGATGTTCATCGTAATCCTACGCCGCCAACTCAATAGTTTTTGGCAGAGAACGAAAGATGTCAGCGTAGAGCCGATAGAACATGCGTGCGCTATGGATGATCTGTTCCTGATCTTCCTCACCGGAAATTTTGTTCATCAGTTTCTCGAAAAACTGAATGTGATCCTGATCGAGTGCGCCGTGAGATCGCAGGTATGAAAACGCACGTGCGGGGAGCTTGAGTGATTGCTTGATGGCTTCCGCGGCCAGATCCGCTGTCGTGACGCTGGTGCCCTCCAGGACCAGGACCATACCGAAGAAACCGACCGGATTGACTCGCTGGATGGTGTCGTAGGCATACGCGACCATGAGCTCAGTTGCTGCAGACGGCCGCGATGCGCGAACAGCCTCCTTGTCGAAGCCACAGGCTTCAATGTCGTTGAGAATCCATTCCTGATGACCCAGTTCCTCTTCAATATATTCGGCAACAGCCTCGCGCAGCCATTCTTTGTCTTCAGGAAGGCGGGCACCGACAGCCATCAGTAGCGGCACGGTGTGCTTCACATGATGGTAGGCCTGCGACA
The DNA here is from genome assembly GCA_964462665.1 of uncultured Woeseiaceae bacterium. GTDB lineage: Bacteria > Pseudomonadota > Gammaproteobacteria > Steroidobacterales > Woeseiaceae > UBA1847. Next base: position 1,328 of record CAYWYT010000256.1, read on the forward strand.
GAAACTCGACATATTCTTCGAGCACGATATCGCCATTCATGCACTGACCAATGATCGGAGACGAGAGCAAAAAGTTTCGGTCTTGCTCAGTTGCTTCTTGAAGCTTTGTGTAGAAATTCATAGAGCGGATACCTCTTTGGGGATGTCGTACATACAGTCAACAAAATGCTGATAGGCGTGTTCAATATTTGCGCGCTGCGGTGTTCCATTCGGCGTGAGCATTGCATCGTGTTCGCTGAGCGGCTTTGGCAACTGGATCCAATCACCAATACGTGCGTAGTCCGGCAGGCGACGATTCACCGTGCTGATCCAGTCCGCGATGTCCGCATGCTGGCATGCGGGATCGCGCGGGAAGATCAAGGCGACGCAATACGGACGATCGTCACCGACGATCACCGCTTGCTGCAGCAAGGGTCCTGCAAGTAATTCGCTTTCAACCCACTCAGGTGACAGGTTGCGGCCAAAGCTCGTAATCAGCTGATTTTTCAGTCGTCCATGCACGTGCACAAAGCCATCTTCATCGATGCGGCCGATGTCACCGGTGTGCACCTCGTCTTTGCCCCAGGACTCGGGTTGATCGATGTAACCAAGGAACGCACTGCCGCGAACGATGATTTCGTTGTTTTCGGTAGACGCGTCGACGTGTGGCAAAGGTAGTCCGACCGAACCGGTTCGCTCCGCGCCTGGAGCGTTGAGGCAGACTACCGATGCGCACTCAGAAAGCCCGTATCCCTCAAAGGCGGGAATTCCCGCATCCTGAGCGCGATGCAGCAACTCTGCTGCGACCTTGCCGCCGCCGACAGCGACGAACTGCAACGACTGCGGTGCGTGCCAGCCAGCTTCGGCTGCTTGAGTCATTGCATTTAGCATTTCCGGAACGAGAATCAGGCTGTCGGGTTGATGATGCGTGATGCAAGCTAACCATTGTTTAATGTCCAGACCCGAAGATCCTGTCAATCCGACTTCCGCCAGCGTTGGCACAATCACGAGTCCGCCCGCTAGTAGCGGCGCATACACACCTGCCAGGTTTTCCAGCAACGTACTCAATGGCAGGACACACAAGTGTCTTGGCGTCTCGAGCCCAATAACCGATGCGAGCGACCCGGCGACAGTTAGCTGCTGTTCTGCCGACAGGCAAACGCCTTTCGGGGTCCCGGTGGTGCCGGAGGTGAATGTAATTTTCTGCGTGCCAGCCGGCAATGCCGTATTGCTCTGGGCCTGCAGGCGATAGATGTGTTCAACGACAGCGGGTAGAGGGCCAACGTTCGGGGCGGGCAGCGCATTTGGGATAATCGCCTCGACCTGGCGGTCGGCTACGATGGTATCGACACCACTACTGTTGAGTGCATGCAGTATTTGCTCGACCGAGAAGAACAGCGGTAGTGGAATTACAGTGATGCCGGCCGCCTGACAGGCAAGGTCCGTTACAACAAAGTCAATGCCATTGTCAGCGTAAATGGCAACACGTTTCGCCTGTAGCTGCTGCAGATTAGCCGTGAGGCTTTCTACGCGTGAGCGCAGTTCAGTAAGACTGAGGCGGGTAGCACCGGACTCCAGCGCAATCTCAGTATCTGTGCGAGTCTGCCGCAGCTGATCTAGCAAGAATGAATTCATTTGCTGGCACTTCTCAGGCTAGCCGCCATTTGCATGATCGGTTGGTGATATCGCTGAATGAGTCCTGCAACGGCGGGGTTATCGAGTACCTGCTCCGCAGCCAGATTGACGTCACCGGCCATGACCTGTGGCCGTGATAAATAGTAGCTGCCCCATTCGATCGATCCGGGTTCCAGTCGCGACTCGTCGGCCTGGCAAATAGTCGCTGCCGAGAAATGCATCCGGGCTAGCATTGATGCAACCTGTGGCGTCGCTGTACACGCGACCCAGCGATAGCCGGCGCGACTCAGCACTGTGGCCAGGACAGCGAATAGGGAGTATGCGAGTCCCGGCACAGTCGCGGCCAGGTTGCCGATTTCCACAATCGAATCGCGATCGACCGGTGTCATGAACGCACTAGCGATGGCTTGCTCTACTGGTTGATCGAGATATTGTTCGAGAAACAGATCGTTACCACGAGCACTGCGCATACCGACTACGGCGCCAAGCTCGCCCGAGACTTCGAGTCCAATTAAATCGGGAAGAAAGTGCTCGAGGTGTGCACCGTAGCTACGCTCGAATTTCTGCATGATGCTCAATTCCACCGCACGGCGATTCAGCGACGTCTCCCCGACCAGCGCAAGAGACAGGCCTTGCGCGCCAAAGCTGCTATCGGAATCCAGCCGTTTGCTGCGTGAGCTTGAAAATTGAATATTGCTTGCGTTGATTGAGGTCATCAGTAATCCACTAACTCGTTAACAATGGCGGCCAGATTAGCGAACGAACCTTAAGAGAACCTTAGGAACTCGTGTGACCCGAGTCACAGTATTGAGACATTTTCGGCCAGGAATGGCCGTACAGGGCGGGATTCCCGATGGTTTAACGACATTTGACCAAGCAACATGAGAGGAGTCTGCTGGCTCGTCCTGTAGAATTCGTGGCTCACATCATTGGCTGCGATAGGAAAAATCGATGATAGAGGACAATCGTGAGTATTGGTTTCATGTGAAAAAACATGGCTGGGGCTGGTGGTTGCCGGCGACATGGCAGGGCTGGACTATCTACGCAGCATATCTGGCCGTGGTCGTTGGATGTCTTGTCTCCAATCAGACCGAACTTCATCGTGCCGTCTGCATAGTTTCGATTTCTGTACTGCTAATCATGGTTGTAATTTTAAAAGGCGAAAGGCCGCTGGCCTGGCGCTGGGGGAAAAAGTGAC
>CAYWYT010000257.1:0-4091 GCA_964462665.1 uncultured Woeseiaceae bacterium
CGAACCCGACGGAACGTAGTAGTGATCCGCCAACGTGGAGCGTGCGGCCATGAGGCCGAGCAGTAGCAACAGGAAGTTACCGGCTTCCCGTCCAATGCGTCGCAAGCGCGATTCTGACTGCGGTTTCTGAGTTCTTATGCTGTCCATAGCAATATCTGACAATAAATCTGTGCTGAAGTGCCACCGAAGATTTCCTCTCCATGCATAGCTAATTTCCTTTAATTACGGGCGCAAGACCAATTCGCCACAGTTCGAGTTTTTCATCGAAGCGCATTGCGGCATGCGCCGGGCTGGTTGACGGTAAAGTGATTAATTGAATGCGACTATCAACGACGTCCTGCGGTACTCGTTCGGAGAACATTTTCGCCGCTTTCTGCCCATTGAAGCAGATTCGCCCGATCGCCCCGTGCTCTACGAGAAATCGGTCGAAATCGTTTACCTCCGCGGTCGACATCTGAATGTCGGCATCCAGACTACCTGGCCGCACGGAACTCGCCAGAACATCCCACAGCGCGATTCCTTCCTTCTGCAGGGCAACACAACGATCGCCGTAGCTGCCACTTGCACCTGCAAGTTCCGCCATGATGCGCCAGAACGCATTCTGCGGATGCGCATAATACTGGTTGTCAGTAATGGAACGCTGACTCGGCAGGCTACCCAGAATCAGGACCCGTGTATTGTCGCTAGCCAGGGGTGCGAACCCAGACGAACGCTCGCCTTGCGATGACATTCGTGTGTTAGTAACCGAGCTCAGGATCCACAACATTCAAGAGCGCATCGCCCGCCAGAAATCGGCGCAAGTTTTCCTGCAATACCAGCATGTGTCGGTTCCTGTTTGATCCGTTCCCTGCAACATGCGGTGTAATGATGACGTTGTTCATCTGCCAGAGCGGATGATCGGCCGGTAGCGGCTCAGGGTCAGTAACATCGAGGCCGGCGCCGGCGATTTGCCCGCTACGCAGCGCCGCAACGAGTTCGTCAGTAACAACGCTCTTGCCGCGACCGACGTTAATGAAATGTGCACCCGGCTTCGCAGCTGCGAAAAACTTCGCATCATAAATGCCGGTCGTTTCCGGCGTTATTGGCAAAGCGTTGACGATGAAGTCTGCCTCTGCCGCTAGTTCATACATCTCATCCGACAAACCAACGTACTCTACAAATTCAGGCCCTTCATGCGAGCTGCGACGCGTCCCAAGCACCCGCATATCAAGAGCAGCGGCTTTGCGCGCGACTTCAGTGCCGATGCCACCCAGTCCGACCACGAGCATGGTCTTGCCGCCGACAGATTGCATTCCAACGGTGGCTTGCCCCCGCCCCTTCGCCCACAGGCCAGAATCCATCACGTCGATCAATTGCGGCAAGTTACGTGCCAGAGCCAGCGTCATTGCTATTACATGCTCGGCAATCACCGGCGCCGACATCTTCTGCATATTGCTGAGAATCACATCCCCGTTAGTGAATCGCTCGGTCGTTATGCAACGATCGACACCTGCGTTCGTTACCTGCACCCAGGTAGCATGCACCGCGGCGTTGACCAAGTTGAACAAGTTGTTCGAGCAGCGGCTGATAATTGCATCGACATCCGCTGCTTTCGCAATGGCATCGGATTCGGAGGTCGCTATGATGAACTCGATACCCGGTACGATGCCTTGCAGGTCATCGTCGATGTCAAAACCGTTATAGACAAGGATTTTCTTCGGTGGACGCCAATTCGGCATGTCACGCATGGCCACGTCGCCGGCTTCGATGCCAGTCTGCTCGATAAGTTTGTCGATATCACTCTGCGCATACGCTGCGTCCGCACTGAGAAATCCTACTATTACAACGGCAGCGATTTTTTGCAGGTTCTTCATAAATCAATCCTCGTTTTACAGCTTATCGGCCAATTTATGAGACAAGTCTCCGGGCTCATACGCAGTATAACTGTTGCGCTACGGAGGAGGAGTCGATGAATACAGGTCAACGGGTAATGTTGCTGCTCGTATTGGCAGCAATTCAAGCAGACGCGGACAGCAAAGACGATAAGGCCGCGTGCGATAAGGTCAAGCAACAGATTCGGTTAATTCAGACCAAGATGAGAAATGGTTATAGCGCAGCACAAGGCATCCGTTACGAAGAGCGGCTGCGCGAGTTAAAGCAAAAGCGTTACGAGCTGTGTCGTTAACTAGGCCGGGAAGAAATCGATCGGCTTAGTTGTCGTAATCGCTTCAACATCTTTCGCTTCAAAGCGGAACAACTTAACGCGGGCCACCAGTTTGTTTTCCAAATCAGGGTTACCCAGTTCGCTGGATACGACTTCGCAGAGCGTCACAGAACCATTTGGCGCGATCGTAAGACGCAACACCAACTTACCCTCAAGCGATGGATCTACACGTAGCGCCCGATTATAGAGTGCAAAAATCACACCCTTGTTCTTGTCGAACACTAGCTCAATTTCTTCGCGAGACCGCGATGCTTTGCCACTTGTTCCTGTGCGCTGCGCACCACCGGCAGAATTGCCCAGGCCTGCAACAGGACTAACAACTTGCGTAGTGCTACGCCCGGCAATGCCAGAGCCGCCTGTGTTACGACTCAGACTCGCAGTATTAATGCCCCCGGAAGCCGTTCCGGCTTTTGAGGTAATCATCGAGCGCTCATTGCGCTCAGCTTCGCCGACCGACGAAGTCAGGTCTCTGTCATCGACAGCGTCCAACAAATCTTTGTCGACCAGGTCCGCGAGATCTTCGGCGAACGGCAGCATCGCTGCTTGTGCCTGTTCCAGCGCAACTTCAGCCTGATCGATCTCAGGTTCTGGTTCCGGCTCAGGAATAAATTCTGGCTCAGGCTCAGGTTCCGTTTCTGCGACCTGCTCCGGCTCGTCTTCTGGCTCCGGGTCTTCTTCCGGCTCCGGCTCAGGCGGCGGTGGTGGCGGCAGCGGCTTTTCATCGAGTAACAACTGCGCGATCCGCGGCGGGATCTCAATAATCTCATTCGGGTCAGGCTCAGGCACCGGAATGAACGGCCAAACCAAACTTAACGCAACCACACCAATGAGAATAAATTTGAGCAGGCGCTGAAACCTGCGCTCCTGATTCGAATCAGAAGTCCAGGGCAGGTCATACTCTCTGTAAAACGGTAAATCCACGTGTTACTCCGTAAAAATCGTCGGGCGTCCCTTAACGGGCCGCCTGCAAGTCATCGAGCTTTTCCGAGCTCTTTTGCAGAACAGCCAGTGATATCTGTCCATAGTCCGCTCCGGTGCACGTTGCCATCACTTTCTTCAGCACCCGGTACGGAGTTTCCTTATCGCCCATTATTGTGACTTCGCGCCCTGCGATATCGTCCTGCGCTGCGCGCCGCAGAACGCGATCGTTCTGTGACTGCAATGCTTCACGCAATGCCGGAATGTCATTCCCTTTCTGTTTCAGGACATCCGCGACTTTCGCCACTGTCTTGCCCTGTACGAGAATGTCCACCTCACCAATCAGAATAACGACAGTTTCCTTAGCCTTTTGCTCAGCAATAGATTCCGGTAACTGCAGGTTGTCCGATTTCGGCAGCGTCTCCACCTCTGAAGAGCTCACCAACAAGAAGAAAACCAAGATGGTGAAAATATCCATCAGCGAAACCAGATTTAGAGCCCCCGAGCGCGAGTTGCGCGCGTGGTGCTTATCCATTCGTTTTGCGCGTGCTGACTTCATTACCTAAACGCCTCCCGGCTCGTCAATCGGCGCATCACCGATCGAGATGTCTGGAAACAGGTCGGAGCGAACCACGGAGTCGTCTTCAATCGTCTCTGCAACGCGAACCATGTCCATAACCTGTACCAGAGTGTTGTACTCGATATCTGCCTCGAGCAAGATCGAAGCATCCGTCTTAGTCGGATACTTTTTCTTCAACTCGGCCAGTTTCATTTCGACGGCTTCATAGTCGTAGCCGTCTTCTGTGTTCGGGTATCTCCCGAGCAAACCCTGATTGCGATCGCCGACTTCAATCTTGTCCATACGAACGATGACTTCTAGTTGAAACGTCTGGTCCTGCGGATCCACGGGCTCGGTTGAGGAGCCTGGCAAATTCAATTCGAGAATTGCCAAACGCGAGAACACCGCTGT
>CAYWYT010000258.1:0-4020 GCA_964462665.1 uncultured Woeseiaceae bacterium
GCCGGTCTCACTCAATATCCGGAATATATGCTCTCCTATTTGCAGTCATTCGATACTGCCAGCGACGACGTGTTCGTTGTCTGTGTTTTCGATCGGAGCCGCCTCGTCGCCATAATTCCTTGCCAACTTGTAGCTGAGCGCGTGCTTGGGATTCGCCTTCGAATACTGGGCTTCCCGGACTACCCTGTACCCATACGCGACGTGCTCATTGATCCGTCGGGATCCAGTACTGAATTATTCCATACCTTCTTGTCGCGAATTCGGTCATTGATAGGTTCAAATTGGGACTACATGCGGTTCCGTGGTGTTCTCGAATCAAGCGTGCTCGTCGAACTGGCTGGAAAGGCGAAGCGCTCGTCGAAAACGCATTACGACTTCAGCCATTTACTCTCAGTCATGACAGACAAATATGTAGAAACGGTTCTCAACTCCAAAGCCAGAAACAATCTTCGTCGAAATCATAAGAAACTGGCAGGCCACGGTGAGTACGAATTTCGGACATTCACGACGTTCCCGGAGCTGGAGAATGCATACCAGGCTTTTCTGGAAACAGAAGCTGCCGGATGGAAGAGCGTCAAAGGAGGAAAACGAGCGATCGCATTGCACGAGGATCAATCGGCATTCTACCTGGATCTCCTTCGCCGATATTCGAAATCCGGGCGCAGTCATATCCATATCCTCTATTTGAACGGCCAACCTATCGCGTCGGATCTCTGTATCTTGACCGCCAAGTCCTGTTACTCCCTGAAGCACGGCTATGATGAGCAGTACTCTGATCTGGCTCCGGGTAACTTGCTCCGCGAATATGCGATCGAATATTACGGTCGTTCCCGCATCATAGAATCGATAGACCTGGTATCCGGTATGGCCTGGCACCTAACTTGGCGGCCCGAGCGGAGAAAGGTGTTTGACGTCAGGTTTTATAACAACTCACTACGCGGCATTCTCCTCTACTATTTTCGACGAGCCAGACGTTCGGCGACTCAATCGATTGACTAGAGCCGAATCAAAAGTGAAAAACGGACTAACAGTGCGGCGATTCCTCGGCAAAAAGGGGTACCAAGCTCTGCGCCGCGACTGGCAAACCCTTGCGGAGTCAGTCTCGCTGCAGTCTTTTTATCAACATCCTGCCTGGTTTGAAGCGTATTTCGATCGCCCGAGCGGGTTCTCTGATGAAATCGAGTTTCGGTGTGTATATCACGGCGACAGTCTCCTGGCTGTATTGCCTTTGATATGTCGGCGCCGGTTGTGGGGTCTGGTATCAGAGGCGACATTTCCGATATCAGTTGGGCTATATATGCCCGATATCCTGGTTGCTGATGACGCAGACAGGCATTTGATATGGCATGTCATGCGCAATCCAGCTGGGCCTGACGAAGTGCCGAAGTGGGATGTGTTTACGACGAAGGCAGTCTTGGAATCGTCGGTTATAGCAAGTTGTATTGGACACGCGGCAGCCGGCCGATCGGCAGAATCGAAAACAGATCGCTGTACTTTCATTGACATAATCAACTACGAGGATGCGTGCAAAGCTCTGAAGAAGAAGTTTAGAGGTAACTTGAACAACGCCCGAAACCGCTTAGAGGCTCACGATTCCTTTGAGTTCTTGCTTATTAAGGATAGTGAGGACATGGACTGGGCCTATGAAAATTTCGTAGAATTGGAGATGTCCGGTTGGAAAGGAAAAAAAGAAAACATCAAGGAGCGTTACCCTGCTCCTGCAGCAATCGGGCTTAAGAATTCGAAGTATTTATTCTATAAGAATGTCGTAAATGAATTTGCGGGAATAAGCTCGGCCGAAATATGCTTTCTAAAGGTCGATGGCCGAACGATAGGTGCACAAATACTGATACTGCTCGGCAAGACCAGCTACCTCCTCAAAACGGCGTTTGATGAATCTGCAAAGGGCTACTCACCCGGTCATCTGATGATCGACTTCGCATTGCGTAGATATTCGTCGGAGGAAACCATTAATACGTTGTGCCTGATCACTGACTATGATTGGTTCAAGTACTGGAATCCCAGGTACATAAACTACGCAGATATTAGAGATTGCAACACGACAGTTGGCGGTCAATTTTTTAGAGGGGCAATGAAGTTCCGTGGCTTGCTGAAAGGAATCTAATTGAAAATTTTTCGAAAAATCTTTAAAACGAAAGATTGCTACTGGCTGTATTACATGTCGCAACTCGCTGCAGGGATACTGATAGTCATAGTTCTTACGGAGACGGCATTTGCTCATGAAGAAGTGGAAGGTGGCGTTGGCTTCCTAACGGGGTTGCTGCATCCGGCGCTAGGATTTGATCATCTTCTCGCCATGCTTAGCGTGGGTATTCTCAGCGTACAGATCGGTGGCCATGCGATCTGGCACGTTCCTGCGACGTTTGTCCTGATAATGATCTTTGGTGGGTTTCTCGGCATGCAGGGCATCGAGATTCCAATGGTTGAGGCTGGTATTGCAATCTCGGTAATAGTGCTCGGCATAGCGCTCGCCGCGGAAAAATTCATCCCTGAATGGGTGGCTATAATCAGCGTCGCTATTTTTGGCGCATTCCACGGTCATGCGCACGGTACTGAGATGCCGCTGATCGCGAATCCGTGGCATTATGGATTAGGGTTCGTTACCGGAACGGCATTGATACACCTTATGGGTGTGTTCGTAGGCTTTGGATTTCGACGTCTGCATCGGGGACCTGGACTACTTCGAGCAACTGGTATTGGCATCGCCGGCATCGGTTGTTACTTTCTCCTGGCAACATGAGGTTTCAGATGAATCACAATTCCAAGTTGGCGATTTGGACAACGGTCCCAGTCCTGGCCTTTTTGGCGATTCAGGCTAGCGCACATACTCTTTTCTTCAAGCCAGCGACCTTTTTTATTGCCCAGGGTGAGGAAGTAACAATACCGCTTCTCAATGGCGACTTCGTAGAATCGGCTAACCGAATTATGACCAGCCGAATGGATGACGTTACGATAATTACACCAGACGGCGATGAACTCGACGTCGATAAGAGCCAGTGGAGCTACAAAGATAAGATCTCAAATATGACCGTTACCTTCGGGCTAGCTGGCAACTATATTGTCGGCATCGCGACCCGGCCATCAATCATACGAATTTTGGCTGACAATTTTAATTTCTACCTCCGCTATGAAGGACTGGATGACGACGCACAGGAACGCAACGAGCGTGGCGAGACGAATATTGGGGCCGCCGAGCGCTATGCGAAGTTTTCCAAGGCAATTTTTCAGGTGGGTGAGGATCAATCCGACAACTTTGCTGTGGCGCTTGGTTACCCTGTTGAGATCGTGCCACTAGAGAATCCCTACGCATTGGGCAAGGGTGATGTATTTAGAGCGAGAATCCTAAAAGACGGTCAGCCACTTGCGAACGAGTTGGTTTATGCGACGCATGAAGGCCACTACGAAATATCTGACGAAGGTATTTTCGACGAACTCGTTCGGGTCCGGTCGGATGAAAATGGTGAGGTGGAATTTGTTCTTGAAGAAGAGGGTCGCTGGTATGTTCGATTCATTCACTTGACACGAATGGGCGACGAGGAGCACTGGTATAGCAGCTTGCTGATATTTCTTGGCGCTGATGAGCCACGTATTCCATATGAATCTCTTTGGGCCACACTAACTTTTGAAGTTGGGCGATGAGTTTCCATTCGCTATTGTGAATCTAGATAAAGCCTTTAATCAAAAAACGTAACAGTTTGAATGTCTATATAACGTCCGAATTCAATTCCCGGCGTTTCGATTATTGAAAGCCTGGTCTTTGATGAGATGAATAACGTCAAGATTGACGTCTTCTGCCACCACCGACAGGATTGGTCAGGCAAGTGGCAATTGAGAGGGCGATGCTTATTAGTGTTTTCATTTTTGCATACCCTGTTCTCATTATTTTCTTTATTATCGCATGCCTAGAACCGGGGTCGGACCGAGGTTTCGTTGGCATCATCCATGTGCCCACTTTGGTGCCCAAACCAGGATCATCTACCGTCACTCAAGAGCATCTAC
>CAYWYT010000259.1:0-3972 GCA_964462665.1 uncultured Woeseiaceae bacterium
GCAGATGGCAGTTCGATCATATGTACATGTTCGCGCCGGCTGGCTTCTACGTAGGTCAATGGTTGCAGAGCTTCAAAGAGTTTCCGCCGCGACAGAAGCCAGGTAGCTTCAGCCTCGATCGCGTAATGGAATCGATCACCAAAGGCGCAGGCGACAAGTAATAATGGCGATATTCAGCATGAAGCAGATCAGCAAAACAAAATGTGGCGTCGTTCTGCTCATGCTGGGTCTCGTTGGCTCGTATACAGCGGCAACGGCAGACGATGCGGCACTGATCGTTAGTCCGATCTCGGCCGTGCCGAGCAATGAGATTCACAACGGCAAGCTGGTTTGGGTCGATCTCGTTACAACGGATCCACATCGAGCAGTGCAGTTTTATGCGGCTGTCTTTGACTGGCAGCCGCAATATTTTGCGGACAAAAACTATATCGAGCTGAGCCACAATGATCGGGTAGTGAGTTCCGTTGTCCGCTACGAAGATGACGAAGCAGTCGACGGTGACGCGCGCTGGCTGGTGTCTATTTCTGTATCCGACGTTGATGCTGCTACGCAAAAGGCCGTGGAAAGTGGTGGAACAATTTTGGAGGCTGCCACTGACTTACCGAACAGAGGCCGTTACTCCGTAATTAGTGACTCGCAAGGCGCCGTCTTAATGTTGCTGCGTGCGACCGGCGGTGATCCAACAGGTGACACTCAGTCTCTGAACGAATGGGCGTGGGCAGAGTTGTGGACCAACGACACGCAAGCAGCTGTCGACTTTTACCATGCGCTTGCCGGATACGATGTCATGCGCTTTCCCGACGCGCATGGTGGCGAACGCATTTTGCTGGGCACCGATGGCAAAGCGCGGGCCACTGTCGTTCCATTACCGTGGGATAACGTGGAACCGAACTGGATCCCCTACATCCCTGTCGCTAGCGCCGCCGATACTTTGCAGCGCATTGTCGACGCCGGGGGTACTGTGCTCGAGAAGGCCGGCGGCGATGAGTCGGTAACAGTGGCTATAGTCATGGGGCCCACCGGTGGTGTTTTTGCGATTCAGGAAGTGGGGTCTCAGCAATGAAAGACACAATATTCAAAGCAGCTGTTGTGATCATTGCGTCCCTGGTTTTGGCTGGCTGCGCGGGCGGCGGTAGTTCAAGGGTCAGCTACGGTGTTGGTATGGGTTACGGTGGTTACCACGGTCACGGAGCGTGGCGAGGTCATCCCGTTTATGTCGGCGGTGGTAATATTGGTGGACCTGATATTCCCGATTTTCCCGACGGCCCGTCCGCTTCACAAATGCCGGAATATGGCATGCCGGACGCTGGCATGATGGATATGGGCGGGGGCGATTTCGGCGGTTTCGACGACTTCTGATCTACCAGAGCGTCTCGCCGGTAATCAGATACGACAAGGCATCGGCACTCAGGGCGATACCTACAAGAAGTAACAGTATCGGCATAAGCGTGTCGACCAACTTGACCAGTACCGTATTAATCTTATCCAGCGCTGGTTTGCTGCGCTCCCCTATCAATGCGACGGCGATCGGCACCAGCAAGAATGGCAGTGCGTAAGCAGCGTTGTAAATCGCCAATACGAGCACTGAAGACTCGGTAGATAAATTCGCTTTTAGAACTTGATTGACAGCTGCGAAGTACGGCACTGCGAATGGCACACCGATGAAATTGATCATCGCTCCATAGCCGAAACAATAAACGGGTGTCAGCTGCCCCGGTGGCTCGTCTTGCTGGCTGGCCCCGCCATCACGTGCCTTCAGTGCTACCCACAGACAAGCCAGACCAACTATAAGTTCAAGCACGAAGTCGACAGAGTGAGGATTGTTGAGTCGATCCAGAATTCGATCGAGTCCCAATGCGATGAGAACGCCCGACACGAAGTACGCAGCAGTATGCCCGGCGAGTAACGAAATGCTGTTGGCGAACGGCTTGCTTGTGCCGATGGCGACCAGCATCAATGCAAACAGCATGGGATTAAGCAAGTCTACCAGTAGCAGCGGAAGCAAATTTGGCAAGAGATCAATCATTCTTATTACCCGTTAACTGTCGAAAGTAGACCGAAAGACAAAGCTGATGCCTTTGAAGTCGCCTGAAGTGGAAAAGCGGTACGCCAGACCCAGGCGGTCGAACTTGAGAAAGAGAATCTTGATTCGACCTTCTTCTTTACGAAACGACATACCCAGTTCCCATTGGTCAGAAATGGGAGTGATCGAACCGTCGTCGATCACGCTTGTCAGGTTGTCCTCGAAGGTCGTGTACGTACCGTGCCAACTCAGAAATACCTGCTCGCCGTCGAGTTTGCCCTTGCCAAGCGGGTAGTCGAATTCTAATCCAGCCATCAGTGGCCAAAAGTCGTCGCTCGGTCCAACGCTGGGCGTGTGGCCAACATAGGTGATTGAATTGAGTAGCGCCCAATCGAACTTTCCCCACTGAAACGAATAGCGGCTTTTTATGCCGGCCCAATAGGTCCAGACCGATTCGCTGCTGTTAAACGTCCCGCCCCAACCGACAGCCCCATAGGGTCGCAACTGCCAATTTTCGGTGACCGGGATCGTGATGTCTATTCCGGGAGTTACGCTCAGGCTGCTGAGGTTATCCGGATCGAAGGATCCAGGAAGGTCTTCGTAAGAAAAGTTGTCGAGACCGAATGTGATCGGAAAGCGCAACTCGATGCCGATCGTTCGTGTTCCGTCTTCGGCAAACCCCGCTTCGCGAAGTTCCCAACGCGGAGAATAGCGAATGACATAGATGTCCCGGTCTGCGTCAATCCGGTACCAACCGGTACCGAAATACGAACCGTAGGCCCAGGGGACAGAACTGGCGGTAGAATCCTGAGCACGGGATTCTGTGACAGAGAACAAAAAGCACGCCGAGATCATGAGAAACATAAAGAAATTTGCAGGCGTTCTCATGCGCTAGTTTCCAAGTGGTAAGGGTGCGATTACCGACAGTCGCACTGACCAGTCGGGTGCTCCATCCGGCTTGACGACATTGTAGTAGCCCTGCACCGACCAGGCCCACGGTTTCGAGTGAATTCGAATTACTTTGCCAATGCCACCCCCCAACGGTACCTTCCACTTCTGGTCCTCTGCCTTCCAATTGGCAGTAATGATAGGCGCTGATACGAAATACCAGTCATTCCGCAATTCCCGACGGATTGCTCCGCGTATGATCAGCTGACTGATATCGCCGCGATTGCTGCTACCGGCGAACGACCAGATCTGGCCGCCGAACATACCGATATTCCACGGACCGGATCGATAGACGAAACGAAATGCGGGTCCGGCCGACCATTTGTCGCTGCCCAGGTTGCTGTCCGTTGCAATTGGAATACTCAGCATTGCACCGTAGCCCCAGATCACCTTCCCTGACGATGGCGGCGTGATAAAACTGGCATGCGTCAGATCGCCCAAGCCAAAGACCTGCTTGCCCGGCACCGGGTCGGGGTTGCCCGGCTGGCCCGGAACCCCACCGGGAGCATCGGCGATTGTCAGCATATCCATATGGATGATCTTCCAGTTATTCTCCGATGGCGAGCCATATAGAGGTGATAGGCGCAGCATGGTAGCGTCACCATTGTCAGCGCCAAAGTCGCCCTCAAGCTCTACCGGCAAAGAGAAAAATCCATCGGTTTCAGTTGTCGAAGCCCCTTCTGACTCGTCTGCAAAAAGATCAGAAGCGTGCAACACGAGAGCAACAGCAAGCAGACAAATCGTGCTTTTGATTCCACTCATATCAAAGTCCAACAGAATTCAGCGTTACTAAAAAGAAGCACCTATTGAAGTGATGATGCCGAAGTCTTGACTTTCAAACCCGTCGGCGGCCTGGTTGTCGTAGCTGCTGTAAAACGACAAGTCCCAAAATAAATCTCGAACTATCTCATTGCGCAACGTTATGTCGGTGTTAACTCGGATTCGGCCTGATTCCGTAATGCCCGGAAACAAATTGATGTTGGCAGACAGGCGTGTCTTGG
>CAYWYT010000260.1:0-3968 GCA_964462665.1 uncultured Woeseiaceae bacterium
CCAGCCTACTTTGTCAGTGGCGCGCATGGATTTAATTCGGTGCATGGCCGCATGCCGTCGGTGACGACTGGCGCGAATGCAGCCAATCGAGAGTTGACCTACATCGGCGTTTCGGGTGACGGAGACTCCCTGTCCATTGGCGTCGGCCAGTTTGTGCATGCCATTCGTCGCAATCTTAA
Organism: uncultured Woeseiaceae bacterium; assembly: GCA_964462665.1. Taxonomy (GTDB): domain Bacteria; phylum Pseudomonadota; class Gammaproteobacteria; order Steroidobacterales; family Woeseiaceae; genus UBA1847. The sequence continues at coordinate 180 of CAYWYT010000260.1, forward strand.
CATGTGCTACATCATTGAAAACAATGGCGTTTATGGCCTTACTAAGGGGCAATTTTCCGCGTCCGCCGATATTGGCAGTAAGCCGAAGAAGGGTGTGGCAAATCAGCAGGAACCGATCGACCCGGTCAGTACAGCGATCGCGCTCGGAGCGACCTATATCGCTCGAGGCTTCTCGGGCGACAAGGAACAGCTCGTTCCATTGATTCAAGGCGCATTGAAGCATGATGGTTTTGCCTTGGTAGATGTCATTAGCCCGTGCGTTACTTTTAACGATCACGAAGGTTCGACGAAGAGTTACGCGCACACGCGTAAGTTCTATCACCATGTTGTTGATGCCGATTTCATACCACCGACCGAAGCAATCAAAGCAGAATATGCACAAGGTTCGGCGATGCCGATTGAGTTACACGATGGCAGTAAAATCGTACTGCACAAAGTCGAAGAACAATATGACCCCAGTAGTCGCGGTACCGCTTTCCAGTACCTGCGGGATCGGTTCAATGCAGGTGAGATCACCACGGGATTGCTGTACATCGATGAGTCGCGCAAGGAAATGCACGATCTGATGGGCAATACGCAAACACCGTTGTGCCAACTGCCCTTAGACAGCTTGCATCCCGGTTCTGACGAGCTCAAGAAAATACTCAATCGATACCGGTAAAACGCCCTAATAAACCGAAATCGACCTCTCGCCTATATCAAAGGCTGAACAGTAAGGAGATCAATTATGGGGAATAATCGGCGGGAATTTATTAAAGGCAGTTTGCTCGGCGGTGCAGCGCTGGCGGGCAGCGGTTTGGCTCAGAGTGCAGATGCGGCTGAAATAAAAGGGGATCAGAAGGCATTGGATATTCTTGTGCTTGGCGGTACGGGCTTCATCGGACCGCACATGGTCAGAGAAGCATTACGTCGTGGACACTCAGTAACCCTGTTTAATCGAGGCCGCACCAACAACGCCCTGTTTCCGGATCTGGAGACGATTAAGGGTGATCGCGGTGGTGACCTGTCGGTTCTTGAAAATCGAAAATGGGACGCCGTCATCGATAACTCAGGTTACGTGCCACGACATGTGCAGAACTCAGCGGCGACACTCGCAGCAAATATCGGTCAGTACTTGTACATCTCAACGATCTCGGTATACGACTCCTGGAAGATTGCGAATGATGAAAATTCCAAAATGGCGACAATCGACGACGAATCAATCGAGGACGTCACGGGTGAAACCTATGGGCCGTTAAAAGCGCTGTGTGAACAACGCGCGCAGGCTGAAATCAGTGCTGATAAGTTGACAATTCTCCGTCCGACTTACATCTGTGGTCCCGGCGACCATACAGACCGATTCTCCTATTGGCCGGTACGCGTATCCAAGGGCGGCGAGATGTTGTTACCGGGCGGGCCCGAGTATCCGCTGCAGATTATCGACGTGCGGGACCTGGCCAACTTCACGATTGACTGTCTGGAGCAGAACATTACCGATACCTTCAACACAGTAACGCCAGTTGGCTCGTATTCCATGGGCCAGATGCTTGCAGACAGCGAAGCGGTAAGTTCTGCATCGGTAGACCCGGTGTGGGTGGACGAAGCGTTTGCGACCGAGGCGCAAGAGAATAGTCAGGTGAAAAACCGGGGAATGTTCCCCATTTGGCACGCTGTTAATGGCGACGACGCAGAATCATCGAGCGTATCCGGTGTTAAAGCCGTCGCCGCAGGTCTGCAAAACCGACCTGTCAAAGAAACTATTCGAGACTTGCTGCAGTGGTGGGCCACGTTGCCCGAGGATCGAACAGCCGCGATGAAGGCGGGCATGAGTGCGCAACAAGAAGCAGAGCTTATCGCTGCATGGAAAGCGCGCGAGGCGTAAATAAAAAAACGCCCCGGTGACAGACGTGACCGGGGCGGAGCCAGAAAACGATTGGCTTACTGCCAGATACGTTTCCACCAAGGGGTAGGTTCAGGCTCAGGTCTGACATCGTCCAGGTAGGGGACCTTGGCCCGGATGTCATCAATATTCCAACCCGTCAGGTTGGCCAGTGTTTGTGCTTCACGTTCCTGTCGTTCGCGAGTATCAGCCTGATAGGCTTCGGCATTACAGGAAATCTGGCCCGTGAAAGGGTGGCGGATTACGTAGCGGCCCTGAAAGTTCTGTCGGTCGCCGGTTTCCTGAAATTTAAGGTCTTCTGGAAAGTGTTTGCTGTCGTAGCTCACGTGCAGACGAGTAACGAATACGTTCTGCGGCTGTTGCGATTGCGCGATCTTGCTGCCGCCACCAGAGCCGACCCAGAACACCCCGAGGCGTCGCAGTTCGTCGGTGCTCAACGGTTCGGCAGCGCAAGGATCACACCACGCCATGTCCCAGGCATATTCGAGAAAAACTGCACGCTCATCTTCGGCGCTGGTTTGCTTGGTAAACATGGTGCGGTAGAAGTCACTGAACTCAGCTTGTACGAACTCAGGTACTTCCGTGTTGCTCGGCAACTTCACCGTGCGGTAGTTGGTCGTTTCAACACGGCCCGTCTTGGTCAGCGCGTAGACGTATAACTCCTGTTTGCCTTTCGCATTCAGTGTGCCCAAGCGAATAGGCAGCATGAATTTGTTGCTTTCATAGGCAATCTGCAATGGCCGTAAGTTCGAGTAGCCAAGGCTAGACTGTTCTTTAAGGTTCACTTTCGCGACGAAGAAGCGCATGTCCTGTTTTAGATAGCTATCGACTACTTTCTCTGCACCTTTCGGAATGTTGTAGTCGTTCTCGCCCAGCCATTGGATCAGACCGCTGCTCTCGGCAGCTGACAAAATGAGAATGTCGTACTCGCCGACCGAATAGCTGGCTTCAATCGTCACGCCGCGCGCGAGGCCGCTTTCCAAATCCGCGTCCGCAACTGCACTACTTGGCATGCTGCTTTTCATCGCCATTTCTTCAAATCTGCGAATCGAGCATGGGTCCGGATCGTGATATTCGACCAGGCGAGGTGCTGTATAAGCGTCGAGATGTTCGATCAGGGCATTATCGGCGACGTTGATTTGCTCGCGTTCGATAAATGTTGGTACGGGTATGACGACGGCGAAATCTTCCACGTCACCTTGGAAGTCATTTGCCATAGTGATCACGGTGCGGTCGCCGTCACGTACGAGAACCACTTGTGATGCCTGGTTGTAAAGAGTCGTGTCGGCTCGAGCGACATAGAAGCCACAGAAGGCTTGTGCCGTGCTTGAAATCGCTATTGTAAGACTCGCGGTAATTGTTAAAACTAGAATACGCATTACTAAACTCCTTTGATGTTGCTGACCTAATTGGCGACAGTTTTCGTCATCGGCTCTTCCCACCGATAAACTCGCCCGCGCATACTCAGATCGAGTAATGGCACTAGCGGGGCTGACAGAATTAACGCAATGATCGGCCCATTGGGTTCATAGAAAACAAATTGAATGGTGTATGCGACGCTTGCTACCAATGCGCCGTACACCATGCGACCGACGCTGGTGTTCGGCGTCGTTTTTGGGTCGGAAATCATGAAGAACGCGAAGATCAGCAGTGCGCCGTTCTGCATCTGATGCAGCGGAATACTGAGCGGGTCACCGAGCCAGAGCGCGCGACCGATCATCAGTGTCGCGAACGCAATCAGGAAAGCGATCGTAGTCTCGGCGCGCCTGGCTCTGGTTAGAACGAGAAAGCCGAGACAAGCGAGAGCGAATGCGCCTACCGCGGCACTACCCCATTGTCCGGATGACACCCAGGCCCGATCGCTACAGAACATAAGTGTTACCAGAGCGACGTTTGCCGGATTGAAGATA
>CAYWYT010000261.1:0-3936 GCA_964462665.1 uncultured Woeseiaceae bacterium
CGCGCGTATTTACGAAAAGAGCCAAGAAGGCCGAAAAAGTCGAGAAAGAAGCCGAACCCAGCGAGAAATAGCGGGTCAAGTAGAAAGTTACGCTTGAAATGGTGTAACGTCGCTCACCGACTTAAATCCTACCAGAAGAGTACGGAACCTATGACTGAGACCACTGCTGACCAAGGTCAGGCTCAAATATTTGGCCATCCGCGGGGATTGGCGACCCTGTTTTTCACCGAAATGTGGGAGCGCCTGAGCTACTACGGCATGCGAGCTCTTCTGGTTCTGTTCATGACCGATCAGGTCATGAACGGCGGCATGGGCCTCACAGATCGATCAGCGACGGCCATTTACGGCATCTATACCGCACTTGTATATGTTGTCGCGCTGCCAGGGGGTTGGCTGGCAGATCGCTTGATGGGCGCCCAGAAAGCCGTGTTCGTTGGTGGCATCATAATCATGACAGGCCATTTTGTGCTCGCGATTCCAACAACGGAGGCTTTTTTCCTCGGTCTGATTCTGGTTATCGCCGGCACCGGGCTTTTGAAGCCGAACGTTAGCGCCGTCGTCGGCGAACTCTATCCGGCGCACGACCCACGTCGCGATGGTGGCTTCAGCATCTTCTATATGGGCATCAACCTCGGCGCATTTCTCGGCCCGCTGATTTGTGGCGGCCTCGCACAGAGCAAAAATTTTGGTTGGCACTGGGGCTTTGCCGCCGCTGGTGTTGGCATGTTGTTTGGCGTGATTCAGTTCTGGTTTACCAAACATCATTTAGGCACCGCCGGCCTGCATCCTTCGGAAACCGGGGACGCAGCGATCGATTCACAGCGCCGCAAGAGAGGCTGGACGGCGGTGATAATTGTGGTCGCCGCACTGGTCGCCCTGATCGCCGTTGGTCTATCCGGTGGCCTGGATCTTGATCCGATCGCTATCTCGAATCAGTCAACGAAAGTAATTGTGGGTATGGCTGTTGCATTCTTCGCCTATGTGCTGCTGCTCGGCGGGCTCACCAGCGACGAAAAGAAACGCACGGTCGCACTACTCATATTGTTGATGGGTTGTGCCATGTTCTGGTCCGGGTTCGAGCAGGCAGGCAGCTCGCTGACTTTCTTTGCTGATCGCTATACGCAACTTGATCTGGGCTGGTTCAATATTCCATCAACCTGGTTCCAGTCAGTCAACGCGATGTTCATTTTCATGTTTGCACCCGTGTTTGCATGGTTATGGGTGGCGCTGGCAAAGCGCAACCTGAACCCATCGACACCGGCTAAATTTGGTTTCGGTCTGTTGCTGCTGGCACTCGGCTTCCTGGTCATGGTTGGCGCGGCAACAATCGTCGTGAATGGCGACAAAGCGATGCCAACCTGGCTCATCATGACTTACTTGCTGCACACCTTTGGTGAGCTGGCGCTGTCGCCGGTTGGCTTGTCGGTAACGACGAAACTCGCACCGAAACGATTTGTCGGCCAGATGATGGGCATGTGGTTTCTGGCAACCGCGCTTGGCAATCTGATCGCCGGTCAGATCGCAGGCGAGTTCGACGCAGAAAACGTAGCTGCCTTCCCTGATCAGTACATGTCAATTGTCATGACCGCGGGCGGTGCGGGTGTGATCATGTTGCTGCTGACCAAGCCAATCAAGAAACTAATGTGTGGAGTTGATTAGTCATGAATAGGTTTTTAATCCTGATAACGGCGGCCGCGATTATGAGCGCATGCTCACCTGGCGGTGGCAGTGGCGACATAGCGAGTAGCAATGTTGCCTCGAACGAAACGGCCGAAGAGTTTATCGCGCGCGCTAATAGCGAGTACAAAGACTTCTGGCGCGAACTGAATGCAGCTGGCTGGCTGCGTGCAACTTACATTAATGAAGATTCAGGCATTGTCGACGCCCTGGCCAATGAGCGCTACGCCGCCTGGCATACCGGCATGGTCAACGAAGCAATGCGCTACGACGATCAGGAGGTGGATGTATCCACACGCCGCGCCCTCGACATTCTGAAGGCTGGTGCGTTGATGGTTGCTCCCGACGACGATGCCAAGCGCAAAGAACTGTCGCAGATACTCACCGACATGGGCGGCATGTATGGCGCCGGAAAATACTGTCGCAGTGACGACGATTGCTTGAGTGGCAACGAGCTTGAGCTGCGTATGAATCAGAGCAAGGACTACGATGAATTGCTCGAGTATTGGATAGGATGGCGAGAAATCGCACCGCCAATGCGAGAGAAGTACGAGCGTTTCGTAGAACTGTCCAACGAAGGTGCCAAGGAGTTCGGGCACGCGGACCTCGGCGCATTGTGGCGCTCGAAGTACGACATGAGCGCTGCAGAGTTTGAAGCCGACACCGCAAGACTGTGGGAACAGGTAAAGCCACTGTATGACGAACTGCACTGTCACGTTCGTGCAAAGCTCGGCGAACACTATGGCGAGGACAAGGTGCCGCAGAGTGGACCGATTCCGGCGCACTTGCTCGGCAACATGTGGGCACAGGAGTGGGGCTTTATCTACGACATCATGGAGCCTTACCCCGGCGTTTCCGATCTCGATGTAGATGCAACCCTGAAGACCAAGAATTACTCGCCGCAGGAAATGGTGCGTTCAGCGGAAGACTTTTACGTGTCCCTCGGATTCGAGCGTCTGCCAAAATCTTTCTGGGAGCGTTCGCAATTTTCCAAGCCTGCTGATCGCGACGTTGTCTGTCACGCCAGCGCCTGGAATCTCGACGGCGACGATGATCTGCGCATCAAAATGTGCATCAAACAAACCTACGACGAACTACGCGTTATTTATCACGAGCTTGGTCACAACTATTATCAGCGCGCCTACAACCAGCAGCCGATGTTGTTCCGCGATGGTGCGAACGGCGGCTTCCATGAGGCCATTGGCGACGCGGTAACGCTATCGATGACGCCTGAGTATCTCGCTGAAGTTGGCTTGGTCGCATCTGCAGAACAATCGCAACAGGCGATCATCAATAACCAGATGCAACAGGCGCTCGACAAGATTGCGTTCCTGCCGTTTGGCAAACTGATTGACGAATGGCGCTGGAAGGTGTTTTCCGGAGAAGTAACGCCGGAAAACTACAATGCGGCCTGGTGGGATTTACGCCTGAAGTATCAGGGCATCGAACCACCGGTTGAGCGTAGCGAAGCGAATTTTGACCCTGCCTCCAAGTATCACGTGCCGGGCAATGTTTCCTACACCCGCTACTTTGTAGCGCGCATTCTGCAGTTCCAGTTCCAGCGTGCGCTTTGCGATGCTGCTGGCTACGAAGGGGACCTGCACGCGTGTTCCGTCTATGGCAGCAAAGAGGCTGGCGCCAAACTAGCGGCCATGCTCGAGCCTGGCTCCAGTGTTCCCTGGCAAGATACTCTTGAGAAGTTAACCGGCACGCGCGAAACCGATGCCAGTGCGATTATCGAATACTTCGCACCTCTCATGGTCTATCTGAAAGAGCAGAACGAAGGTCGCAGCTGCGGCTGGTAGGTCCTGAATAACCAAAAAAGGGTCAGAGCTCCAATTTGGGCTCTGGCCCTTTTTTGTATAGATATAGCAGCGCCCCGGACAGAACGGCCAGCTCTAAGAAAACCGCGGGTAACGACGACTCAAATCCGTAGTCACCACCGGTGAGCCACTCCGAACCACTCAGCGTGGTCAGAAAAACCGTGCTTTGCAGGTCCATACCGGAAACTTCGAGGCCAAATACGTTACCGGAGACCGCGTTCCAACCAAAGTGGTAGCCGACCAGCAGCCAAAGCGAGCCGCTGCGCACCAGCAACAGGCCCATCAAGGTCCCGCCGATGGCCGTGAATAACAGGCCCTGCCAGTTTGCCCCGGGATTGGCGCTGTGAGCCAGCCCAAACAAGATTCCGGTAACGACCGCAGCGATTAGCGGACCTCTGGCTAGCGCGATCTGTCGAAACAGATAGCCGCGCATGAC
>CAYWYT010000262.1:0-3936 GCA_964462665.1 uncultured Woeseiaceae bacterium
TCGGGTTCCCGTCGATATCGACATCTACCTGCTGTTGCGCATCAACAACTGCGCCATCCATTAAGATCTGAAGGTTATCACCCGCTAACAGTTCACGATAGGCATGAAAGTGATCAGGCTCGTCCGGTGAGAGCCCATCGGTCAGTTCAAGCTGGCCGGCTGGGAGCATTACCGTCATACCATCAGCTGGATCAATCTGCGTGTGGCAGTTAGTACACATGTTATCGGCCTGCAATCCGCTGACCGGATCCAGGATCGGCGTAATTCCATCCGCCTCAAATGCTGGCCGTGACAGGCCCCAGAGCGGGTGGATATTGGCCTCATAGTTAATAATGGTGCGGCACGAAGCCTGCCAGCTGTTCTCGCACTGGAATGTGGCCGGAGAAGGCGTGTTGAGGCCCTCAGTCGCCCCTGATGCTGTGTAGAGATAGTCAATATCCGTGTTTTGTATAGCGATCAGCGGGTCTGCGGTCCACACATCGGTGTACTGGATATTCAGATTTGGTTGCAGCGATGAACATGGGTCCACAGCATCCTGACAAGTTACGCGCGCGCGCACCTCAGCCATGGTCTCACCGGGCTGGCCAATACTCCACTTCGGCAGCGTTCCTGGAAATTGCAGGAGGCCCGCCGGCGCACCAGCGTAAGCAGAATCAAATGCTTCGTAACGACCATGCGACAAGCCACTGTCCGCGACGTGGCAGCCGTTACAGCTGAGTTGTTGTCCGGGTCGAACATGAATCCAGTTCTGATGGCGCTCACTCGTACGTTTACCGTTTGCGTCGACCACGCTAATTGCGAGGGCGACGTTTGCCGGTACTTTGGTCATAACCGAACCGTCGGGCTGGATCTCGGCGTAGGAAACGATTTCTCGCATTCCTTGACCAGTGTTGACGCCGAAAGCCGTATTATCAATTTCAATGCCAGTCGCGTCTTCGTCCGGAATCGATACTGCCTTTTCGATTCTCAGGAAGCGCGCCGGTCGGTCGGTCGCCAACGATTGTGTCGGGTCGGCCATCGCTGCGATATCAACAATGGGTGCACCATCGAAATCGTAGACACTGCGAATATTCAGTATGGCTACGGCATCACTGGCGGCCGATGTGTCGAGGGTAAAGTTATTCAAGCCGTCCGGAACTGCAGGCGGTGAAATTTTGGGATCTGCCGCGACAACTTCAGTCACGTGAAAGCCTTCTTCGCCCAGCACGACCGGTCTTTGTGTATCGTCGCTCGGATCGTACATCCACACGCCATACAGCGGGTCAGCTTCGGTGTACGAACCGACCGGCGGAATTACAAGATTGTCCGGATCCGGTTGTACGAATATCTGTGCGAGGAGCGCCTCGGTGCAAGGGTGAATACGGATATCGACGGTTTCCGGATCGCCATCATCTGGCAACGATTCAGCAATACGACATTGGCTCCAGCTCACGAGCAGGCGGCCTGTGCCATCAAGAATCGGATACACGGATGAGAAACGCCCTCCCACCGAAGGCACACCAGGAGTCGTGGTTACTTCGTTGACCGTCGCATCTTCCTGCGCCGGCCCATTCAATATGCCGATATTCGGTGCGGTCGGTTGCTGGTTCTCAAGATACATAGGCGTATCGATAACCATCAGCTCGCCACCACCTTCGGTGTCGCTGAACGGGCGCACCAATACCATGATGCGGCCATCTTCGAGCTCACGTGGCTGCGTAAACTGAATGGTCTCGCCGTTCGGACCGGTATCGTGACTTTGCTGACCGTACAATAGCTCCAGAGCGGAACCATCCGGGTTCATGCGGTAGAGATTCACGGCATCGTTCTGACCCACGTGATCCCAACGACTGAAAACAATTTGGCCATTACCCAATACTGACGGGTCCAGGTCATGACTTTGATTAAAGGTGAGCTGCACTACACCGGTACCGTCGTCATTCATAAGGTGCAGATTAAAAGCGAACTCGTTCTGATCTTCGTCAATACCTATATAGGCTTCTTTGTTCTCGTCGATCATGACCGCCTGAGATTGCGTCTGCCGGGTCGATGAAAAAATGATACGACCGTCAGGCAGGTACTTCGGCATGATGTCATGCCCGATCTCTGCGGTATTTGTAGACTTGATTACACGTTCAAGGACATCCGTGTCGAACGTGTACTTCCATATATTCCAGCTTGGCAAATCTTCTTCGTCAAGATTTGGGTCGAACGGATAGCGCATAGCGAACACGATTGTGCTGCCATCAAAAGCCATCTCAAGATCACGAATTGCCGCCATTCCCTGCGTCAACTCGCCGGTAATATTAACTTCTTCAGCGCCAGGAGCTGCTTGTTCGCGGGTATACACGTCAGCCCCGAAAGCGAAGGTTATTTGCTCGCGCAAGTCATCTTCAGCGAATTCGCCATCTTCGTCCAACGGCAACGGCGCTTTAATATAAGCGATCGCGTAATCGACAACAGCCGGGTCTCCTTTCTGACCCGAAGCGATGTCTACACCATCTTGGCCACTACAAGCGGACAACAAAATGGAAACAGACACCATCGCGGCCAATAACGGCGCGCGCGTCGCTGATGCGTCCTTTGTCTGATTCGAAAACCTGTTCATAACCTTTACCTCTGATCGAATTGGTGTGTCGCAGACTTCGCCTGCGTGACTTACAAGATGCACACCACTTCACCATTTGAGTACCGTGCAATATTGGACTTGCAACCGTTTCCATACCGTTAACGCGATCACAATCTTCATGTAAATCGTTACTGCTATTAATTGCCGAGAAACGAGCTTGGCCAGAAGTATAAGAGAGCTATTCAGGTCGATGTAATGTCGAAAAAGGGCGACAGTACGCAAAGTAAAATACTTCTCAGTCAGCAATAGAGCTCTTTGTCGTACACGGCAAAGGAAGGATTTCGGTTCCAAATCTCTTCAGTGTTGAGATGTGACGCAATGGCACTCGAATGTCTGCCTTTCGCGACAACCGCTGAGCCCCGCGCTGTCAACGGCTTGGCTCCCCATGCCCAAAGACTGTACGCAATTGCAGACACTGGCTTTACATATAACGGGTCAGAGGCCTTTCGCCGAAAAACTTTTAACTATTTGTTTTTAAAGACTTTTTAAAGGTCTTTTAGCAAAAAATAGAAAGCTGGCACAGCACTTGCTTTAGTAATTACGGAACGTGTGTAAGTGGCGGCGGCGAAATACCGCAAGTGTTCTGGACTGTGAATGTAATCACGGAGATTAATTCTTAAGTCTGGCAACATTTCCTGACATCGACGGATCGATCGTCACTTACTTATGCGTAATTGCAATACATGATGTTTGGATAAACATTACGTGAGCAGGTTGACTATGAAAAATAAAACATGGATGAAATTAGTACTCGTTGCTTTGATCTCGCTAAGCGTTAGCGCGACCGCATATGGCGGTTCTCGCGAACAAGCACAGCGAATTCATGAGCGCATTGCTGGTGTACCGCCTTCTGAAACTGTCTTGACTAATATGCAGGACATGATCAGTGGCGCCCAACCCGGTGGTGCCTCAGGTGCGGCGGACCTCGCGATGGACAACGTGAATTTCTACAACGTCACGCTGAAAAATTTCGCGGCTCCCTGGACCAATCGTGATCAATCGATATTCGTACCTTTAAACGATTACATCGCAACAGTCATTGGCATGGTTCGCGACGGTGAAGACTTCAGCACACTGCTTTCCGGAGACCGTACCTATATAGGTCGCCCTGGCGTGGTGCCGACCAACCCGTCGACGACGAGCAATCAGCACTATGCGGAGCTCGAAGCCAACAACATCAACCTGCGCGATGAGCTTGAATTTCGCCCACAGTCACAAGTTATGAGTATTCCGGCCAGTGCGACTGCCGGTGTCATAACATCACGTGCTGCATCAGAAGCGTTCTTCGTCGCCGGTACCAACCGCGCGATGTTCCGCTTCACACTGAT
>CAYWYT010000263.1:0-3921 GCA_964462665.1 uncultured Woeseiaceae bacterium
CCGGACTCTTGATTTCCGGGTAGATGCCGGCTTCCCGGCCCGTCGCTGTGTTCAAACGATTCACTAGCTGTATTTCTTCCCTGAAGGTGTGGACCCTGTAATGGCCCGTTTGCGCCGGGTACCGATCAGGATAGACGGCGGTACCGTCGCTCTTCATTCGCTCCCAGGCGGTTAAAGTTCGTATCTCGGCCATATCGAAGTCGCGGGCGTAAAAACGACCGTCCGCGCGTGCTCTTCCGGGGTACACGGATGCCACATTGGTGACCGTATCGATGTGAATGTCATGCAGCACGATGAGCTCATCGTCGCGGGTGGCGACAATGTCCTGTTCGAGAAAATCGGCGCCCATGATGTGCGCCAGAACCTTCGCGGGTCGCGTATGTTCGGGCAGATAGCCCGAAGCACCGCGGTGTGCAATGACAATCGGTTTCATTGCGTAACCAGGATTAAGAATATTCTATAACGATTTGATTATTCGGCATTTTCATTATCTTCCAGGCCCGGAAATTCGATGACTTCCCAGCGCTGTGTATCCTCGTTACGCGCCACCAGCTTCAATCGATCGATCAGTTGGCGGGCATTCCAGTCAACGGGTACACCGGCCCTTGCCTCGAGATCTTTCGGCGTCTCCAGCAAACCGCCGAACGGACGAATGCAGAAGATCCCAATGTCATTCGCTTCAGCCACGTCCATCATATAGTTCACAAGGTCCGGTTTGTCCTCGAACACAGCCGGCAAGGCAATGACAGCCTCAGATGCTTTGATTTGCTCGATTATTTCTTCTTTGATGCTGTCGATACCACCCTTGTCCGGAATGTTCTCGGGTTTACTGGTATTCAGATAGTAAAAGTTGTCGTCGCTCTCAAGAAATTCGAATATCCGCAGATAGTCGGCATTTTCCTCGAAGACGTGGGTGACGAACACCCGTATTGGATTTTTTTCGGACACACTCAGCTCCTGATCATTGTGTTGCACATTATAGTATCCAAGCGGTTCCCATGCCTATGCCGATTCGGTATCGTAACCCACTAGATGCGCCTCCTCTTATACAACATACGCTACGCCGTCGGTGGTGGCGCAAGCATGCACATGCCGTTGCCGGGTGCTGGTTACGTTCTTGGCAATCAGTCGGTGCTGCCAGATATCACCAAGTTCATTAAATCTGTTGATCCGGACATCGTTGGCCTGATCGAGGTGGACACCGGTTCCATTCGCAGTCGTAAAGTTAATCAAGCAGAAAAAATTGCGGCTGATCTGAGCATGAACTCGTCCTATGAGACCAAGTACGGCATCAAATCGTTTAATAAGCTGTTGCCGATCGTGCGCAAGCAAGGGAATGCTTTCATGGCTGCAGCACGCGTTCATGGCGAGACATTTCATTATTTCGACACCGGCATAAAGCGCCTGATTATTGAACTCGAGATGGAGGAATTTGCGGTCTTTCTTGTGCACTTGTCGCTCAAGTATCGGCATCGCCATCTGCAACTGCGACATCTATACGATTTGATTAGCGTAACTGACAAGCCAGTTATTGTTGCGGGCGACTTCAATACCTTTTGGGGCGAGAACGAAATATACCTGTTCATGAAAGCTGCCGGCCTGACGTCAGCGAATACTGACAGTATTTCAACTTATCCAAGTCGTTCACCCCGCAAAGAGTTGGACTTCATTCTTTACCAGGAAGGTATAAACCCGCTCGGATTTGATGTTCCGCATGTCAGACATTCGGACCACTTACCGCTCGTTTTTGATTTCGAAATCGCCTGAACACCGCAGGTGCCCAGAGAGTGACACATGACTAATAAACACTGGAACATCGAGACAGATGATGCTGGCATTGCCTGGGTATGCTTTGACAAAGCTGACAGCGGCGTCAACGTTTTATCCACTGAAGTAATGCTCGAGCTTGAGGCGATACTCAAGTTGCTAGCGCAAAACCCGCCGCACGGATTAGTGATTTATTCGGGCAAGAAAAGTGGATTTATCATGGGTGCAGACATCACCGAGTTTTCTGCGGTGACTTCGCCCGAGCTGGCTTATGAGGTAACACGTCGTGGTCAGAAGCTCTTTGATCAGATAGAAGCACTGGCTTGCCCGACTGTCAGCGCGATCAATGGCTTCTGTCTTGGCGGCGGCCTCGAGCTGGCGATGTCCACTGACTATCGCCTGGCTTTGCCTAACAAAAAGCCAATTCTTGGCTTGCCGGAAGTGCAACTGGGACTTCATCCGGGCTTCGGTGGCACGGTACGCGTGATCCAGATCTGCGGCGTACGGCCTGGTATGCAAATAATGCTGACGGGTAAACCAATTACTGTGGACAAAGCGCGGCGCATTGGTCTTGTTGATCGCATCACGACTGAAGATGACTGGCGCCAGGCGGCACGCGAACTGATAGCGAGTGGAAAAGGAAAGCATCGACCACCATTGCTAGAGCGTATTTTGAATCTGGGGATTGTGAGACCGCTGCTAAAGTCAGTACTGGTCAAGCAGGTTGCCTCAAAGGCGCGCAAGCAACACTACCCTGCCCCTTACGCGATGATCGATTTGTGGGCGCAATACGGAGCGTCGCCACGCACCGGGTATGAAGCGGAAGCTAAGTCATTTTCGAAACTCATGTGCTCGGATGCTTCGCGTAATTTGGTGCGCGTGTTTTTCCTGCAAACCAAACTCAAGGGGCAAGGCAACAAGCCCAAGGACAAGATGAAGAACGTGCATGTTGTTGGCGCAGGTGTGATGGGCGGTGATATCGCAGCGTGGTGCGCGCTTCGTGGTCTCAATGTCACGCTGCAAGATCGCGAGGACAAATACATTCAACCTGCGATAGATCGTGCGCACAAAATGTATTCCAAGCGAATCCGTGATGCGGGAGACCGCAAGGCCGCAACCGACAGGCTGGTTTCCGACGTCGCTGGTGACGGAATTGCGAATGCCGACCTGATCATCGAGGCCATCTACGAAAATCTCGATGCGAAGAAAAGTTTGTACGCCGAGATCGAGAAAAAAATGCGACCCGATGCTGTGATTGCAACCAATACTTCCAGCATCCCACTACAAGAGTTGCGCACGGAGTTACGACATCCGAAGCGTTTTGTTGGTGTGCATTTTTTCAACCCGGTGGCGCAAATGCCATTGGTTGAAGTCGTACGCTGTGATGATACTGAGCGGGACGTGCTTGACGCCGCGTTTGGTTTCGTCAAACAAATTAGCAAGCTGCCGCTCGAATGTGCCAGCGCACCGGGATTCGTTGTCAATCGAATCCTGGCGCCCTACATGACCGAAGCGATGCACCTGGTCGAGTCAGGCGTCAGTTTGCCGGCCATTGACGCGGTCGCCGTCGATTTTGGAATGCCGATGGGACCGATCGAATTGGTCGACAGTGTCGGACTTGATGTCGTTCTAAATGTATCGAAGGTACTTGGAACCGAAATGGAGGGCGCTGTAGCGGAGCAGTTAGCGGCGTTAATCGAACAGAAACATTTGGGCCGCAAGTCAGGGCAAGGATTTTATATCTGGGAAGATGGTAAGG
Source organism: uncultured Woeseiaceae bacterium (assembly GCA_964462665.1). Classification (GTDB taxonomy): domain Bacteria; phylum Pseudomonadota; class Gammaproteobacteria; order Steroidobacterales; family Woeseiaceae; genus UBA1847. The sequence continues at coordinate 3,527 of CAYWYT010000263.1, forward strand.
CGCAAAAGCACGATAGCGGCGCCGCGCCACCGGCAGATGCGCAAGATCGACTTATTCTGAGCATGGTCAACGAGGCCGTCGCCTGTCTCGCGGATGGAGTTGTTACTGAGGCAGATATGCTTGATGCAGGCGTGATTTTTGGTACCGGATTCGCCCCGTTTCGAGGCGGACCGATCAATTACGCGCGCGAACGCGGCATGCGCGAGGTGATAACGAAGTTGCGCGCACTTTCAGCTGAGCATGGCCACAGATTTGATCCACATCCGGGTTGGTCCGATTTGGTCGGCGACGACTGAGACCGATTCGATAGCAAACTGTGCGCCGCTTCACGATGCGAGCGCCTCGTAGTATCGGAAGTTGTTGAATTAAAGGTAGAATACGGCCCGTCGCCTAAT
>CAYWYT010000264.1:0-3909 GCA_964462665.1 uncultured Woeseiaceae bacterium
CGTTATTTCCTGCGTTAACAAGTGAGATTCGATCATCAACATCGATCTGAAAATAATCGACCGTCAGATTGAACGCGGCGCCCGAATCGAAAACGAAACCTACGCTGAGGTTTTGTGACTCTTCTTCCTTCAGCGGGACCGCACCGTTTGCGATAGCATCCGCATTGGACACGGGAAGAAGCCGAAACAATTCCAGCATACCCCCGTCCCCGAAATTAGTCGTGGACCTTTCGTAGCCGATTTGTGCAAGTGACGGTGCACGGAAGCTCGTTCCCGCGGCGCCACGTATTGCGAACGTATCTGTGATCTGAAACCTACCTGATAATTTGCCGGTTACCGCATTGCCAAAATCGTCATAGTCTTCGAAGCGAGCCGCAGCACCCACGCTAAATTGATCGGACACGTTGGCCTCCACGTCGACGTACGCTGCAAGCACGGTCCGATCGACATCAGCCACGCTGCCGGCAGGGAGCCCAGGTCCGGCCTGTGCGCCGACATCGGCGACGAATGTTCCTGGTTCGTAAGACGCCGGATCGCCGGCGCTTGTTTCATAATCTTCGAAACGCACCTCGGCGCCATAGGCAAATGTCAATGGAGAGCTGAGATTACCAACGTCGAATTCCCGTACAACGTCCGCATTGAACGTGGTTTGCAAGAATTCGAAACCGCCGAGGTTGAATGACGTTGGGGATGCCGGCCCAAAAGACGGGTTGGCAGAATTCATGACCCCGGATTCAAAATCGTTTTTGCCGACAGTCACACTGAGGTCCCAATCGGATTGAAAGTTCGTGCCCCGTAGGCCCGCAGCAAATGAAAAATCCGTATTGTCACCAAGCGTTATCGGCCGAAATCCGTTCGGGTAGACGCTGGGCAGGCTTGCGAATCCATCCGGATAGCGGAAAAAGCCCGTACCCTCGGTCTCACGGTTCGAATATCGGCCAAAAGAGTAAAATTTCCTTTCGCCGACTGGAATATTGGCATTGTAAAAAACATAGATGTCATCAGCCCCGCCGTCGCCGGGCGCGAAAACGCGTGCGGGGTCCAGCGCCAGGTTGGCCGGCGTCTGTTCCTCAAAGAATGGCAGCACGCCGATGCCGGCCCGGTTGGTCGCATCGCGAGTACGGTATTCGCCACCGATACGCAAGCTGCCACCATCACCAATTGCAAAGCCGTAGTCAGCGGCCACCGAAAACGTATTACCGTCGCTGATGTCGTCACTGATCGGGTCAAAGTCAGTCCGATGGGCGCCATACGATGCCGTTACCGTTCCGCCCGTGGCGGAATCCTTGAGCACGATATTGATAACACCGGCAATCGCATCCGATCCGTACTGTGCCCCGGCACCATCCCTCAATATCTCGATTCGCTTGATGGCGATCAGGGGAATCGTGTTGAAATCAAACGGGTTCGTACCCAGCCCGATCTTTGTCTCCAAAGAGACAACTGATGCCGTGTGTTGCCGTTTACCGTTGACCAGGACCAGCACGTGATCCGGGCTCATACCACGAAGTTGCGCTGCGCGGACGTGATCTCCCAATCCCGAGTTCGACTGGCGGGGAAAACTGAACGACGGCGCCAACGCTTGTAACAGTTCGCCCAACTCACCGCCAAAAGCGTGCGTTGCGGCAATTTCGTCCGCGCTGATTAGGTCGATGGGTACGGCGCTCGCCAGCGGGTCACGCGCTTCGCCGCGAGTACCGATGACGACGACTTCTTCCGTTATTTCTTCCTGCGCCAAAGCGCTACCGTTTGTCAGCAATACGATTGCGAATGAAGCGATGGTGAGAACTGCGTTCGTGATTAATCGGTCCATTTTTCTATCCTTATACTCCAGCTGGCGCCGGATTGAATGGCGAATGTTTCAGAGTAGTTGCCCTGATTTATTGCCAGGGCAGCGTTATTGAGGCTGTTCAAATAAAGTAGCGGTTTACCAACTGGAACGCGGCCGAATGTCGGAAAATAAGGCAAGATTTGCATCAATACGAGAGTATCTCCGTTGGTGACTTCAATCCTGACGTTGTCACCCGGTTCCAGTTCCAGTGCCTTAAAAGTCCCACGATCGATGTTCGTCCAGATGTTGCCGAACTGGGGATCGAGTATCTCGATGTTGCCATACACTCGGCTCTGCTCGACGTGTGGCTTTTGATAGGGAAGCGACAATACCTCCGAAGGAAGCTTACGCCCGACTTCTGCGAAGGATATGACATCTGCTGCCAGGCGTGCGCCAGTATATGCGTAGACGTCACGACCATGAAAGGTGTAGGACTTTTCCGAGTTGGCGAGGCGATTAACCGCTTCGTCAATTTGTCGAACGGCCTCTATACCGAGCTGCTCGGCTACCGCCGTCAGGCTGCCGTTATCCGGCGAAACGAAGTAGTGCCCGGATTTCGTTTTCAGCACAACCGACTTACGCTTCGTACCCACGCCAGGATCGACGACCGACACGAAAACCGTTCCTTTGGGCCAGTACTCGGCGGCCTGGGCAAGTCGCAGCGAAGCTTCCCAGATATTGTAAGTGGGTACCTCGTGCGTCAGATCGTAGATGTCGAGATCACGGGAAACGCTGACCGCAACCCCTTTCATCGATGCAACCGCCGAATCCTTGACGCCAAAATCCGACTGCAGCACAAGGGGACCGGCCGACCACGCAGCCGCGACCGGGAAAAGTGCGATTATCGCAAGCAGGACTATCCTGAGCTTTTCAAGACTCTTCGTTCCCCGAGTTGCCGCATTCTTATTCTTCATATACCGTCCCCTCACGTGCCAAATCGTCGCGTGACCCTCTACTTCTGTGGTCAGCGCTCTTCTTGGTTAATGATAACGTGTAAAGGCAGGAGTGTGCATCCAATGTTCCAGGCGCTCGGCCGGTTGGCCACTTATTCATTGATTATAGTGTTTGCAGTGGGCGCTGCTGCGAGCGAACCGCGGCGGGCGTTAGTGCTGATGTCAGACTTCGGCACGACGGAGCGCTTCGTTGCCAGCATGAAGGGAGTTGCGCTAAGCGTCGACCCAGACCTTCAAGTCCACGATCTGACGCATCACATTGAGCCATTCAATATCTGGCAGGCGTCCTACATGCTGGCCGGTACGATCGACTACTGGCCCAAAGGAACGGTTTTCGTATCGGTCGTCGATCCTGGTGTCGGTACCGATCGCCGTTCAGTCGTCGCAAAGACAAGCTCCGGGCATTACTTGGTAACGCCTGACAACGGCAGTCTGACACTGGTTGCAGACGCGCAAGGCATCCTGGAGCTTCGACAGATCGACGAAGCGATTAATCGACGGCCCGGCTCTGAAGATTCACACACGTTTCACGGTCGGGATGTTTATGCGTACACGGGCGCCAGGCTGGCCGCCGCGGTGATTGAATTTGAAGACGTTGGCCCGCTGCTCGAACCGCACGTCGTGAGATTGAGCTACGAGCAAGCAAAAATGCTTGGTGACGATACGGTCGTCGGAACTATTTCGCACATAGAGATGCCGTTCGGCAACGTTGTTACCAATATCACCAAATCGTTAGTCGATGCGCTGGGCGTTTCGCCTGATGACAACTCAAAAGTACTTGTAGAAATTTTCCGGGCCGGCAAATCAGTTTTCCGAAGAAAAATTCCATACGCCCGTTCGTTTGGTTATGTTGATGAAGGCCAGCCATTGCTTTACTCAGACTCGTTGCAGACGATTGGATTGGCCGTTAACAGCGGCAACTTTGCGCAACAGTTCGACGTAAAGGCTGGCGTCGACTGGACGATACATATTGTCGAAGTAGCTTCAGTTCGAGCAGATTAGCAGGCAATTTTTATCGATCGATCCTGCTCTGAGCTTGACGCTGGCTTGTCCACGATTTCAAGTTACTTCACGCGCACGTGACTACATTACCGGGCTGCCGGGCAAGATTTACGGGCAAAATAG
>CAYWYT010000265.1:0-3900 GCA_964462665.1 uncultured Woeseiaceae bacterium
GCTGATCCTGGTGCAGGACAAGACCAGTCTCATGCAGGAATTCGGCAAGAAGGAGATGGTGCTGAATCTGTCGGAGTCGATAGCAGCGATCCCGGACGGGCTAAGCGACTACAAGTTGGAGCTGAGTGAAGACGGTATGGAACTCACGTATCACTACGATACGAAGCAGGAGCGCACCGGAATTACCTCATTGTTGAGTGCGCTGAATGTGGCGGGTATTCACTTCAACGACCTAAGCACTTCGCAAAGTTCCCTTGAAGAAATTTTCGTCGGCCTGGTGAATAGAGACTCATGAATTTCTACGCAGTCAAAGCAATTTATCGCACCGAAATGGCGCGCATGATGCGTACCGTTGTGCAGAGCATCGTCGCGCCGGTCCTGTCGACCTCGCTCTATTTTGTCATCTTTGGTTCTGCGATCGGATCACGTATTACCGAGATCGATGGCGTTGGTTACGGTGCGTTTATTGTTCCGGGCCTGATCATGCTGTCAATCATGACCGAGAGCATTTCAAATTCATCGTTCGCGATTTATTTTCCAAAATTTACAGGCACCATATTCGAGTTGCTGTCAGCACCGATCTCGTTTGTTGAAGTAGTTCTTGGTTACGTGGGCGCGGCTGCAACGAAGTCGATCGTCATCGGATTGATAATTCTTGGCACTGCCCATTTCTTTGTTGATCTGCACATCGCGCACCCAGTGATCATGCTTTTGTTCCTGGTTCTGATCTCCGTGTCCTTCAGCTTATTCGGCTTCATTCTCGGAATCTGGGCGGATGGTTGGGAGAAACTGACGATCGTGCCGATTCTCGTCATCATGCCGTTGACGTTTCTGGGCGGTACGTTCTATTCGATCAGCATGCTGCCGCCCGCGTGGCAGACCATTAGCATGTTTAACCCAGTTGTATATCTGATCAGTGGTTTCCGCTGGGCGTTCTACGAAAACTCCGATGTCGCCATCGAGGTCAGCCTCGGTATGGTGGTGGGCTTCCTGGCGGCGTGCCTGCTGACCGTGCACTGGATCTTCAAGACGGGTTACAAGCTCAGAAATTGATCCAGCGTCAGGGTCGCGTGTATTCGTCGATCACTTTCTCAATCGCCGCAGCACAGACTGAACAAAAATAATCCGTGCGGGTGAACATCAGGCAGTTCTGCTCCGAACGATAGTATCCCTTGGCCTCGTAGTTCGCGCCTTCGAATGCACCGATGGATCCCTTGTACTCGTTCGCTGCGAACAATGTTTCTGAATACTCCTGCGTAAATCGGAATAAGGCATTCATCTCCGACTCAGGGGCGTTGTCAGCACGCATTTGCCGTCGTGTGGCCTGCACGGCCAGAGAGTTCTCCTCGTAGGCTTCTTTCGGCCAGGGCGTAGGCAGCGGTGTGCTTTCGCCAACCAGATGTTTCCACTTGAGGTTTTCAGGGTCGAGCAATGCCGTCACGTTAGGCTCGTAGGGCTCGATGATCTCATCAGGCCCTGTATAAGCCACGGAGCTAGTGTAGTACTCGTCGGCAAGGCCCGCGAAATGGTGGCCAAATTCGTGCACAAAGAGATACGGGGCCCACTCGCCATTAGCGGCTGCAGTGCTGTAGAGGCCGTAAATTCCGCCGCCGCCATAGGTTTCGGTATTCGTCAGGATCTCAACGAAATCGTAAGGCGTAGAGGAGGCGATACGACGCCAGGCCTTGTTGTCGAGCGTCAATACGTAGCGTTCAGAACGAAATGCATCATAGGTAGCGCCTATGGGTGAGTCCCGGTACGTATTGGTTGAAGGTCGCGAGACACCGGATTCTGCAGCGACTGGGGCCAGCGCCCAAACGTTGAAGTCTTCCTTACGTTCTTTGAAGGGTGAGGTCGAAAATAAAATGTCTGTCAGCTCGCGGGCTTTGGCTATAAATGCATCGTGTTCTTCGGCTGTGTAGCCGTCGCCCAGTAGCAGGAGGTCCACTTTCTCCGCTGAATCCCCGTTGTTGACGATAGCGACAACCTGATCCTCGTACATCGCGCTCTCGCGATGGTGCATGTAATCATTTGGGTCGATGCCAATACGCCAGACTTCTTCAAATTGGTTCGCATTGCCCCGCTTCCTCAGGCTTACGGTGAACTTCGTAGTCTGCGCTGGAAATCGCAACGACTCATGAAACGTGCGATTCATGTTGCGTGCTTCAGCCGTCGTTTCCCATTCCCCAAAGATACTGCTGAAGCTGCGCGACCACGATATTTCGCCGGATTCGTCGTCAGTTATCTCGAACAGGTACTTGCCACGCAATGTTTTGTCGATCGGTTGTCGCATGTTGCCGGTCCAGGGCAACGTTTCGTATACGACTTCGTCGAGACTGAACATTTCATAGCCGCTATTGCCACTGTGAAAAAAATCGAGGCGCATTGTTTGCGGCGTCTCTGCGAAAGCACTGCAAGAAACAGAAAGCAGGAATCCCAGAACTACTGTGGAACGAATCTTCATCGGGTTTACTCACGTATACTGCGTTGGCGATCAATACTGCACTAAGGCGGGGGAATTTACATGCGAGCACTTGTTTGTCTGGCAATTGCGCTGGTTTGCACGGCTTGTTCGACGGCACCGGACACAGATCCTGCAGATGAATTCAATCCGCTCGCAGACCGCTACGTAAAACTCGCTTTAGCGCTAGGCGAACATGATGAAAACTATGTAGATGCCTATTTCGGCCCCGCCGAATGGCGCGAACAGGCAGCAGAAAATGGCCAGTCGCTTGAGGGTATTGCGGCAGCGGCTACTAGTCTTGCTGCTGAAGTGCGGGCGATTCAGGTAAGCAGCGAAGACTATCTGTTACTGCTGCGACAGGATTTCATCGCTTCAAACCTCGAATCTCTGGCGACGGTCGCGAGCATGCGCAATGGAGAAACGCTGAGTTTTGATGAAGAGTCGCGGCGCGTATATGGTTTTGTCGCGCCGTCGTTTCCGGAAGAGTACTACCAGGAAGCAGTCGCGGAAATAGATGCCATTTTGCCTGGCGATGGACCGCTACACGAGCGTGTGCGTGACTTTGGCCTGCAATTTCGAATAGCACCGGAAGTAGTGGAAGCCGTCATACGTGCCGGTATTGCTGAGTGTCGTGCGCGCACCTTACAACACATAAAATTGCCGGAGGGTGAGTCATTCGTCCTGGAGATGGTGACGGGCAACCCCTGGGGCGCCTACAACTGGTATCAAGGCGGCGCGCAAGGCTTGATACAGGTAGAAACCAGTCGACCTCTGAATATCTTCACCGCAACTCGTACCGGGTGCCACGAGGGTTATCCCGGTCATCACACCTTTAGCAGTTTGCTGGATCAAAACTACTTGCAGCAACGCGGCTGGGTCGAGTTTTCGGTTCTGCCTCTTTATTCGCCGCAAGGCGTAATTTTTGAGGGCAGCGCCAATGTCGCAGAGCGCGTCGCATTTCCGGGCGCGAGCAAGAACGCGTTCGTGCGTGACGTGATTATGCCCATTGCGGGTGTAGAGCAGGTCGACTTCGAAACTCGAGATCGACTCAGCGCGGCCTACGAGAAAAATCGCTACGCCAGCATCGAGGCCGCACGGAAGTACCTTGACGGTGACTGGGGTCGCGCACAAACCGAAGAGTGGTTGAGCAGGTATGCACTGTTATCGCCGGAAAGAATGGATTCATGGTTCGGGTTCGCCGAGCGCTATCGGGCCTACGTTATCAATTACGTGCTTGGCCAGGATCTCGTCAATGCCTATATAAAGCGTGAAAATCCCTCCGGAGATGAGGAAGGGGATTGGTTGGCACTGGCCAAATTCTTGTCTTATCCGCCGACGCCACTGTTGCTTGCTGAGGACTAAACCTCCTTGTCTATGTTGCGCCGCGTACTGTTCATAGCGACCCTGGTGATCGCCGGCGAAATGGTGTTTGGCTT
>CAYWYT010000266.1:0-3891 GCA_964462665.1 uncultured Woeseiaceae bacterium
GAAATGCTTGTCCGGTGAAAAATGCCCATTGACCACCCGAAACCACATGATAGTTAACATGATCGCACCGATGGTGACATGCATGCCGTGGAAGCCGGTCAACATGAAGAATGTCGAGCCGTAAATGCCGGTGGTCATCTTCAGGTTCAGATGTTCGTAGGCTTCGATGTACTCGATGCCCTGTAAATAGACGAACACAAAGCCCAGTAAAAATGTGCAGGCAAGAAAGGTCGAAAGAATCTTTCTGTGGCCAGAGAGCAGGGCGTGATGCGCGATGGTGATCGTCACACTACTGGTCAACAGGATGGCTGTATTGATCAGAGGCAAACCAAACGGACTCATAGCCTCGTATTCGCCGCCAACCTCGCCAGGACCATTCGATGGCCAGCCGCCTTCGTAACCTTCCCACAGCAATAAGTTGGTGAAGAAATTGTTGCTTTCCCCGCCCAACCAGGGAATTGACATGTTGCGTGCGTAGAACAGCGCTCCAAAAAATGCGCAGAAAAACATTACTTCGGAAAAGATGAACCAGAACATCCCCATACGAAAGGACTTGTCGACCTGCGCGTTGTACAGGCCACCCTGACTCTCGCCGATGACTGTACCGAACCAACCAACTATCATGAATACAATGACGGCGACGCCGGCCAACATGACCCAGAAGCCCGCATCGGCACCATTTAGCCAATTCGAAACACCCACCATTAGAAATAGTAGTCCGACTGAACCGACTATCGGCCAGTGGCTGCCGTGCGGTACGTAATAGCGATCATCTGCGTGTGACATAGGTACTCTCAAAATAGGTATACGACAGCGTAATGGTGTCGACGTAGTCGGGCAGGTCCGGATTTACGATGAACTGCAAGGGCAAGGAGCGTTGCTCGTTCGCCGTGAACTCCTGTGAATCAAAACAGAAGCATTCGATCTTCTGAAAATGCTCACTTGCAGAAACCGGCGAGACGCTCGGCACAGCTTGGCCCGTTCGGCCTTCGTCGCTGAGGTTGGTCGCGGTAAAGTTCGCGTAGTACATCTTGCCCGGGTTGACGGTCATGCTGTCGACCACCGGTGCAAACTCCCACGGCGCGTAGTTGTTTACCGTAGCTACAAACTCGATGCGAATTTCACGTGACAGGTCGGGCGCTTCAGCGACGGCTTGAGCAGTTGTATTGGTGCGCCCACCAAACCCGGTAATCTCGCAAAACACGTCATACAACGGCGGCAAAGCGAAAAAACCAAACGCGAACATGCCGGCGGCGAATAGCACCAGACCTGCGGCAAGAGAAGCGTTCTCCGATTTCATGCGCGCATCACGCCCATCAGAATAAATCCGAGATAAAAAGCGACAGCGATAGCGGTCAAGTAAAGCGCGGTGCGCTTGTTCTGCGTGATCATTCGAACCCTTCCTCAGCAATACGTTTCACTGGCGGTGTATCAAAGGTGTGATACGGAGCCGGTGACGGCACAGTCCACTCAAGACCTTTCGGCTGATCCCAAACGCGATCAGTTGCTTTGGCGCCCTTCTTGTTGGTGAGTAGAACGTAAACAAAGATCAACTGTGATAGGCCAAAACCAATCGCGCCAATACTTGCCATCTGATTGAAGTCAGCAAACTGCGTTGAGTAATCGGGAATGCGTCGTGGCATACCGGCAAGGCCGAGAAAGTGCATCGGGAAGAAGGTCAGGTTGACGAAAATAGTCGACGCCCAAAAATGCAACTTGCCCGCGGTCTCGTTGTACATGTGCCCGGTCCACTTGGGCAGCCAGTAATAGACCGCAGCGAACAGGCCGAAGACCGACCCTGGCACCAGCACATAATGAAAGTGTGCGACGACGAAATAACTGTCGTGGTACTGAATATCAGCAGGCACCATCGCCAGCATCACGCCGGAGAATCCGCCGATCGTGAACAGGAATACGAATGCCAGAGAAAACAGCATTGGTGTCTCGAACGTCATCGAACCGCGCCACATGGTTGCGACCCAGTTGAAGATCTTCACACCGGTCGGAACCGCAATGAGCATGGTGGCAAACATAAAGAACAACTGGCCAGATAAAGGCATGCCGACCGTAAACATGTGGTGCGCCCATACAATGAACGAGAGGAACGCAATACAGGATGCCGCGTACACCATCGAGTCATGACCAAACAACGCCTTGCGCGAGAATGTCGGGATGATCTCAGATACAACGCCGAATGCCGGCAGGATCATGATGTAAACCTCGGGGTGCCCGAAGAACCAGAAAATGTGCTGGAACATCACCGGATCGCCACCGCCAGCAGCGAGGAAGAAGCTGGTGCCGAAGAATTGGTCGGTTAGCAGCATCGTTACAGCGCCTGCGAGCACCGGCATCACTGCGATAAGCAGGTAGGCAGTAATCAGCCAGGTCCAGACGAACATAGGCATTTTCAGCAGCCACATGTCGGGCGCGCGCATGTTCAAAATCGTAACGATGATGTTGATCGAGCCCATGATCGAGCTAATGCCCATCAGATGGACCGAGAAGATCAGGAATGGAAACGCATCGCCTGTCTGCAGCACGAGTGGTGGATACATCGTCCAGCCGCTGGCGGGTGCGCCGCCCGGCATGAACAAGGTCGACAACAAGATGCCGAATGCGACCGGCAGAATCCAGAAAGACCAGTTGTTCATGCGTGGCAATGCCATATCCGGCGCGCCAATCATCAGCGGGATCATCCAGTTGGCAAGGCCAACAAATGCCGGCATAACGGCGCCGAAGACCATGATCAATGCGTGCATCGTGGTCATCTGATTGAAAAACTCGGGGTGCACGAACTGCAGGCCGGGAGACATCAGTTCGGAACGAATAATCAGCGCCATCGTGCCGCCGATGAAGAACATGATGAGACTGAAGATAAGGTACATCGTGCCGATGTCCTTATGATTAGTCGTATACAACCAGCGCGTGATGCCTTTGGCGGGGCCGTGATCAGACATTATTCGCTACTCCCTGGTTGATCGGCAGTTGGTTCGGTAATTTGTGCTGCGACCCAGGACGCGTACGCGTCTGCTTCGAGAACTTCTACAACTACCGGCATATAGCCGTGATCCTTGCCGCAGAGCTCGGCGCACTGGCCGCGGTAGGTGCCCGCGACTTCCGCCTTAAACCATGTCTCGTTAATGATGCCTGGAATGGCGTCCTTTTTGATCGCGAGTTCCGGTACCCACCAAGCGTGTAACACATCATTTGAGGTCAGCAGTATGCGCACCTTCGCTCCCACCGGAACGACCATCGGGTTATCCACTTCGCGCAGGTAATTTTCTACCTCGTAAGGGTCAATACCGGAGTTCTTGCGGCGTGCCTGCAGGCTTGGCAGTGCCAGGCTGGAGAAAAACTCGATGTCCTGATCCTGATACTTGTAATGCCAACGCCACTGATAACCGGTCACGACTATGGATAGATCGGGATTGCGCGAGTCCTCCATCTTGATCATCGTTTCTGCTGCCGGAACTGCCATGAACAACAAAATGAAGCACGGAATGACGGTCCAGATAACCTCAGCTGAGGTGCTGTGTGAAAAGCCTGCTGGTTTTGCGCCGCGTGATTTGCGATGCATGATCAAAGACCAGATCATGGCGCCGAATACGACGACGCCGATGCCCACGCACCACCACAAGGCCATCATATGAATACCATAGGTTTCAGCGCTGAGTTCAGTCACGCCTTTCGGCATGTTTAGTGTCAAGTCAGCACTTGCGGTACCGGCCCAGGCGAGGCCGGATACGCTAGTAATAAGTTTTCGTATCATTAGTTTGTTCATCCTGCGGGCCACTTTAGGCCGCATCTGTTTCTGCTTGCCGGAGATCAGGCTGATCCGTCGACAAAAAAGCATGCGAAGTTTACTCAAACCACGCCGTTCTTGCAATGGCG
>CAYWYT010000267.1:0-3867 GCA_964462665.1 uncultured Woeseiaceae bacterium
GGCAGAAATTACGGTATTGGCAGAGAAAGGCGGCGTGCCGCGTCACGCACTACTCGACTTCATCAACCACAGCGTCATGGGATCCGTGTTTACGGCTTACAAGTCACCGGCTTTTGTGAATCTTGACTGGACGCCGACGTTCACGCCGATGCTGCTGCGTAAGGATATGGACCTGGGTCTGTCCGCCGCAGAAAAACTTGGCGTGCCGATGGGAGTTGCTCAGGCGACCAGAGATCTGGTGCAACGCAGTATTGATGCAGGGCACACAGATTGTGATTTCGGAATCTTGCTGGAAGAACAAGCCAAGGCATCGGGATTGAAGCTGGAATCCGAGAACGAGAAAGTTGACGACGGTCTTCACTAAATAAAAAAACAGGAGTCTGCAATGAAACGTAGAGAATTTATAAAGCAATCGGCATCGGTCGCCGGGCTTTCTTTTGTTGGATGTGGACTAGGCGCGATTTCGGGCTGCTCTTCTGCTGCGCACGCCAGCGAGCGCCGGCAAGTCATTGTCGGCGGCAAGAAGATGCTAACAGTCGATATGCATGCCCATAGTTATGTGCACGACGTGTGGCCGTTGATCAAAGACCATGATGAGCTTGGTTATCTCATGTCGGTGGTTAACACGCCGCCATTGAAGAACAAACTCGATATCAACAATGTGGATTTCCGTCTGCAACAAATGGATGAGCAGGGTATTGATGTGCAGGCAGTCAGTTTGCACGTTGGCCAGTATCATCACTGGGCCGATCGTGACCTTGCGACTGAAATAGTCAACATTCAGAACAACAAGATTGCCGAGTTGTGTGCAGCGCATCCGGAGCGTTTCGTCGGTCTGGGTGCGGTTGCATTGCAGCACCCGGACCTGGCCGCCGAGCAAATGCGGCATGCAGTCAAGCAACTCGACATGCGTGGCTTCATGATCACAGGCTCGGTTAATGACGAGGAATTGTCTGACCCTAAATTTCATCCGTTCTGGGCTGCTGCGGAAGAACTGGGTACCGTCATTTTCATTCATCCACGCAACTTCACCGCGGGTCAATCGCGACTGCAAGGTAATGGCGAACTGAGTAACGTCATCGGTAACCCTCTGGAAACAACAGTTGCGCTGTCACATCTGATATTTGAGGGCACGCTGGATAAATACCCGGGCGTTAAGATTTGCGCAGCACACGGCGGTGGTTATTTACCGTCGTATATCGGCCGCTCTGATCATTGTGTTGAAAACTGGCCTGGCGTTTGCAAACCGGGATCGAAACTTCCCAGCGAATACCTGAAGCAACTGTATTTCGATACGCTGGTTTATTCGAGAGAAAATCTCAGGCATCTAATCGCCACCGTCGGCACAGATCGCCTGGTGATCGGCACCGACTTTCCTTTCAACATGAGTGAGAAAGACGCTGTCGGTCACTTGCTATCGGTCGCTGATGTGAGCGAAGCGCAGCAACAGGCGATTCTGGGCGGAACGGCGGCGAAGCTACTTGGCATTTCGTGAGGTAACGCATGGCAATCGAATTTAAGCTAAATGGTAAGCAGATCAGCGTCGATGTTGATGCGCACACACCGTTACTCGAAGTGTTGCGTAACGATATCGAACTCAACGGCGCGAAGTTTGGTTGCGGTTTAGCGCAATGCGGTGCTTGTGCGGTATTGCTCGATGGAGAATCGATACGATCCTGCGTGCTGCCAATTAGTGCGGTTGCGGGTAAGTCGGTAACGACTCTCGAAGGCCTGGGTACAGAGGAAAACCCGCACCCACTGCAAACCGCATTTATCGATGAGCAGGCGCTGCAATGTGGTTATTGTGCCAGCGGCATTATCGTCACTGCTGCGGCATTGTTGAGTAAGAACGCGGCACCGACTGATCAGGAAATTCGGCAGTCTCTGAGAGGGCACTTGTGTCGATGCGGGGCGCAGCCTCGAATGATAAAGGCAGTAGCCAGAGCTGCTGCAACGAACGCCGGGGACAAGTCATGAAAAGTACACGTCGCGAGTTCCTGCGGTCTACTGGCGCGTTGACAATATGTTTCGCACTACCTGCACAAGCCATAGCGGCTAGCGGCAGCAACGCAGGTGGAATCGTGGCAGGCAATCGCTTGCAGGTACGGGCGGACGGTTCCGTGCATTTGATGATGGGTAAAGTCGAACTGGGCCAGGGTATTAGTACCGCGTTGGCGCAAATGGCAGCTGAAGAGCTGGACCTTGCATTCGAGCGTGTGCAAATAGTGGCGGTCGATACCGATTATTCGCCAGATGAGTCGTACACGTTCAGCAGTATCTCTATTCAACAGAGCGGGCCCCCAACGCGCAAGGCTGCCGCGGCTGCCCGACAAGAACTGCTGCGACTTGCGGCCAACGAGTTGGGAGCACCGATTAAGAACTTGGCAGTGTCCGACGGCAGTATTCTCATCGATGGTGCCGATGCGGGAGTAGATTATTGGTCATTGATCGGCGACGCGAAGATTGAGTTCGAGCCGAGCGACGATCAGCCACTCAAAGCGGTCGAAGATTTTTCGATCATAGGGAAATCAACACATCGGATTGATATTCCCGGCAAAGTTTTTGGAGCTGCCAGCTTCATACAGGATGTGCGACTGCCAGATATGGTGCACGCACGAATCGTGCGACCGACGGCCGAGCGCGCGGTGATCGCAGGCTTCGACGCGGCAGTTGCAGAGTCGATGCCTGGAGTACTCAAGGTTATGCGTGACGGTAATTTTGTCGGCGTGATCGCAGCGCGTGAAAGTCAGGCCAGAGCGGCGGCAGCGGAACTGCACAGGACAATAGAATGGGAGCTCGCGTCGGATATGCCTGGCGAGCCGGACGTTTACAGTTGGCTGAAGAAAGCGAATGTGCAGCCGGAAACCATTCTGGATAAATCAACGCCAACCGTAGCTGCGGTCGACACGGAGACTGTCTCGTCCGTCTACCAACGTCCGTATCAGGCGCACGCCTCGATATCTCCCTCGGCGGCGATAGCGAATTACGACGGCGACCAGTTGACCGTTTATAGTCATTCTCAGGGCATGTACCCGCTGCAAGCTGCTGTCGCGCACGTGCTGGGACTGGATCCTGAGAAAGTGCGCTGCGTTCATTTTGAGGCGTCGGGTTGTTACGGGCACAACGGCGGTGACGATGCTTCGCTCGATGCCGCGGCGTTGGCGATGCACTACCCGGGCAAGCCAGTTCGCTTGCAGTGGGAGCGTGCCGATGAAATGACCTGGGAGCCGTACGGTTCCGCGATGCACATCGAAGTCAGTGCTGACGTTCTCGACAACGGCGACGTACACGCCTGGAATTTCGATCTGTGGAGCTGTCCGCACTCGAGCAGGCCGCGTGGGCCGGAAACGGCAGGCAGCATGATCTACGCGCAACATAAAGAAGAGCCGCTGGATATGCCGCCGATTCAGTCGATAGCGCAACCTAATGGTGGTGCAGATAGAAATGGTTTGCCGCTGTACGCGTTTCCGAATGTGCAGGTAAATAAGAATCTGGTTGCAGACGTGCCGATTCGTGTATCCGCGTTGCGCGGACTGGGCGCTTACGCAAACGTGTTTGCGATTGAGTCATTCATGGATGAACTGGCATTGCGAGCCGGACGCGATGCATTCGAATATCGGCTTAAGCACCTGCAGGACGAGCGGGCGATAAACCTGCTGCATCGCTTGCGCGACGCAAGTGACTGGTCGAACCGCCCGGCGGCAGGCGGTGGGGAAGGCTGGGGACTGGGCTTTGCCCGTTTCAAGAATCGTTCCAGCTACGTGGGCGTGGTAATGCAGGTTTCTGTCGATGCGGCTGGGGCAATAACCCTCAACAAGGCGATTGCCGTCTGTGATGCTGGATTGATCGTCAATCCGGATGGAACGA
>CAYWYT010000268.1:0-3854 GCA_964462665.1 uncultured Woeseiaceae bacterium
TACGTCGTCGCCGCTCGTGGACGTCACCTTCCTGGTGCACGTTGGCGCTGGCTTCGACCCGGATGGCAAAGAAGGTCTGGCAGCAATGACAGCTGCCTTGCTGACAGAAGGTGGGTCTGAGGCTATGTCAATCGAGCAGATCAATGCCGCGATGTATCCAATCGCTGCGGGTTTCGGCGCACAGGTGGATAAAGAAATGACGCGCTTGTCGGGGCAGGTGCACAAAGACAATTTGGCGGCCTGGTATGAACTGGTGCGTGGTCAGCTGCTGTATCCGGCGTGGTCGGAGCAAGACTTCGCACGCGTGCAAACGCAGTTGATCAACTCCATTCGCACAGACCTGGTCGGTAACAACGATGAAGAATTGGGTAAGGAGTTCTTGTATGCATCCCTGTATGGCGATGCGCATCCCTATGGTTCGCTGACCCTGGGTAACGTAGCGGCGATTGAGTCGATTACAGTGCAAGACATTCAGGATTTCTATCGCGAGTTTTACACGAGCGCAAATATTACGGTTGGCTTGTCGGGTGGTTACCCGGAGTCATTTCCAGCAACGATTAGCAATGACCTGCAAAAACTCGAGGTCGGAACGCGAGTTGCGCTGGATGTGCCGGCTGCACCAATGCCGGATGGGCGCAATGCCGTGTTGATCGAGAAAGAAACGCCAGGAGTTGCTGTTTCCTTCGGTTTCCCAATCGAGTTGACGCGCGGCGACCCTGATTGGGTCGCGTTGTGGTTGGCGCGCTCTTACCTGGGAGAACATAGAAGTACCAACAGTCACCTGTTCAAGCGCATTCGCGAGACTCGCGGTATGAACTACGGTGACTATGCGTACATCGAGTATTTTCCGAGGGGCATGTTCCAGTTTCATCCGGATACGAACCTGGGTCGGCAACAACAGATTTTTCAGGTTTGGATTCGCCCGGTACGCAGCAACAATGACGCACATTTCGCGACCCGGGTTGCAACCTACGAGCTCGACAAGCTAATCAACGAAGGCATGACCGAATCGGATTTCGTGGCGACCAAATCCTATCTTTCAAAGTTCGTTAGCCTGATTACTGATGGTCAATCCAGGCAGTTGGGATACGCGATCGATAGTCAGTATTACCAAACAGAAGAATTCTCTGAGTACATTCGTGCCGGTTTGGAAAATCTGACGCTTGATGACGTCAATCGAGTCATTCGCGAGAACCTTGATACTGAGAATATGCAGTATGTTTTTATCACACGTGATGCTGATGATCTGCGCCAGCGACTTGTTGAAGAGCAGAGCTCGCCCATGACCTACGATGCAGACTTGCCGCAGGAGGTATTGGACGAAGATAAAGTTATCTCCGAGCTGCCGTTGGGCTTCGACGCCGACAAAGTGACCGTCATATCCGCAGACGACGTGTTTTAGAAGGACGTGACCTGGATCAAGACAGTTTCGTATCAGCAGGCGAGCGGCGCGCTTAAGCGGCTGTATGACCGCATCAAGGGGCCTGATGACAACGTCGACAACATTATGTTGGCGCACAGTCTCAGGCCGCACTCGATGGAAGGGCATATGGCGCTGTACAAATACGTGCTGCACCATCCGCGCAATAAACTGCCGAAGTCTTACCTTGAGACCATCGGTGTCTACGTAAGCTTGTTGAACCACTGTGAATATTGCGCCAGGCACCATTTCGCCGGATTGTCGCGCTTGCTGGCGGACGAAGAGCGCGCAGCCGAGATTCATGCGGCGCTGCAGGCGAATGATCCGGCTGCAGCGTTCACGGGACGGGAGCTGGATGGGCTTATCTATGCGCGGCGGCTAAGTACGGACGCAGCGTCGTGCTCTGAGGACGATATTGAGGGCCTGCGAGGCGCAGGCTTTACGGACGGCGAGATTCTGGAGATTAATCAGGTCAGCGCCTATTTCGCGTACGCAAATCGCACCGTTCTGGGTTTGGGGATCGACACAGCGGGCGACGTCATTGGTCTTTCGCCCGGCGACAGCTCGGACCCGGATAACTGGAGTCATGAATAGTGCTGTACCGTCACCATTAGCAGTTGTTGTGTTTTTGCAACAAAAATATCCTTCTCTAGCCCTTATCCTGCTAGAAATAGTCTAATTAATTGACAAATAGTAGTATTTCTGCGACCTTCAGTTCTGTCATTCGTAGCCTTTGAGCAACAAACGTTACGGAATAGATTGCAAGACACCTTCAGGTACGGCTTGGCGGGGGATCGGGGGGCCAGGAACTTTGTACTGGTGATGGTTAAAAAACGGCTTCGAAAGAAGCCGTTTTTTTATGCGCGCCATATTCGTGAGTTTGCTAAATTGGGCGCCTCTCAAGATCAATTCATCTGGTGAATCAATGCATGCTGAGAACCGTATGGCCTATTGGCGGGCCAATCTGAGGTTAGTCGCACTGTGCCTGCTGATCTGGTTTGTCTGTTCGTTTGGATTCGGCATTCTGCTGGTTGAAGAATTGAATCAGATTCGAATCGGTGGCTTCCAGCTCGGTTTC
The DNA here is from genome assembly GCA_964462665.1 of uncultured Woeseiaceae bacterium. GTDB lineage: Bacteria > Pseudomonadota > Gammaproteobacteria > Steroidobacterales > Woeseiaceae > UBA1847. The sequence goes on from CAYWYT010000268.1 coordinate 2,499, forward strand.
TGGTTTGCGCAGCAAGGCTCGATTTACATTTTCGTAGCGCTGATATTCTTCTACGCCTGGCGCATGAATCGTATCGACCAGAAATTTGACGTGCATGAAAAATAAGGTTCGCTCATGAGTCTGCAGGTACTCACCTACATTGCTGTCGGCCTGAGCTTCGTGCTCTACATCGGTATTGCAATCTGGTCGCGCGCGCACACTACGGGTGACTTTTACATCGCTGGAAAGGGCGTCTCACCGCTGGCCAACGGCATGGCCACCGCTGCCGACTGGATGAGTGCAGCTTCTTTCATTTCGATGGCTGGCCTGATCGCATTTCTCGGCTACGACGGCTCGGTCTATTTGATGGGCTGGACCGGCGGCTATGTGCTGCTGGCGTTGTTACTCGCGCCTTACTTACGCAAGTTCGGCAAGTTTACGGTTCCCGAATTTATCGCGGAGCGCTATTACTCCAAGACGGCGCGAATTGTCGCTGTTATTTGCCTGATCTTTATCTCCTTCACCTATGTCGCCGGACAAATGCGTGGCGTTGGCATCGTCTTCTCGCGTTTTCTCGAAGTTGAGGTAACGACGGGCCTGTTAATCGGCATGGGTGTGGTATTCGTATATGCCGTTTTGGGCGGCATGAAGGGCATCACCTATACCCAGGTAGCACAGTATTGCGTACTGATATTTGCGTATACCGTTCCTGCGATCTTCATCGCGATTCAGATAACAGACAATCCAATACCGCAGCTCGCGTTCGGCAGTGAGGTTTCAGGTACGGGGACTGCGTTGCTCGACAAACTGGATGACATCGTCACATCACTCGGGTTTAACCAATACACCAGCGGCACCAAGAGTCGTATCGACGTATTTTGTATCACGATGGCGCTAATGGTCGGAACGGCGGGACTGCCGCACGTCATTGTGCGCTTTTTCACGGTACCCAAAGTCCGCGATGCGCGGATATCTGCCGGTTGGGCCTTGTTGTTCATCGCGATCCTGTACACGACGGCACCCGCGGTTGGGTCGATGGCTCGCTATAATCTAATCAACACGGTACAGATCGGCGAGGTTGGTGCCGCAGATGGTAACCTTGCATACGATGAGCGGCCCGAGTGGATGCATACCTGGGAGCAAACAGGTCTGGTTCGCTTCGAAGACAAAAACGGTGACGGCCGTATTCAATACTACGATGACGGCAATGTAGAGTTTGAGGCACAGGCAGAAGAGTTCGGCTGGCAGGGCAACGAGCTCTCTGTCGACCGCGATATCATGGTGTTGGCCAACCCCGAGATCGCCGGCCTGCCAAACTGGGTCATCGCCTTGGTCGCCGCTGGCGGCATTGCGGCCGCATTATCGACTGCGGCGGGG
>CAYWYT010000269.1:0-3841 GCA_964462665.1 uncultured Woeseiaceae bacterium
CGTAGCCATTGATATTGATGCTGCCACGATTCGTCTGGTCGAGTTCCAGGCTCGAAAATACCAGTTTCGTGGCATCGGGCTGTTTTGCCAGCTCAACATTCCCGTTTTCGCTTGCAACGGGGGACTCTTGAGAGCAGGCCAGCAACAACATAATGACACCTGACAGCAAAAAGAGGGTAGCCGCAATTTTCATATTTTCACCTTTGTTTGGAATGAGTGCAGGCCTTCGCATCTGGAGTTTGCCCTACGATGTGGGATATGATAACCCGCAATATGGGATATTATGAAGATTCACCAACCGCGTTGTCAAGCGAGATGTAGATTATTTGGGAGCAAGTGGATGTCGAACATAAGAACTCTTTTTTTACTATTGATGTCGCTAACACTGACATCTGCATGCACGTCTGATGATATTCAACCGCCAGAGCCGACCAGCCAGCCCCCCAATATTCTACTGATCGTCGTCGACGATATGGGCTTCACCGATATCGGTGCCTTCGGTAGCGAGATTCGGACGCCGAACCTGGACAGGATTGCCTACGATGGCGTGCGACTGACCAACTTCCATGCGGCGCCAACATGTGCGCCGACACGATCGATGCTGATGTCAGGATCTGACAACCATAAAGCCGGAATGGGATCGCAGTTCGGCCCGAACGCGTACAAGGATTTTCCGGCCGATCGCGTTGGCTACGAAAGATATCTGCATCCGCGTGTCGCGACCTTGCCGGAGCGGCTCAATGACGCGGGCTATCACACCTATATGGCCGGAAAATGGCATCTCGGCATGGACGATGAGAAGAAACCGTTCGCGCGCGGTTTTGAACGCACCTTCGCCTTGATGAACGGCGGTTCCAGTCATCTGGAGTTGCGAGGACTCGGGCCGAAACTCTATCGCGAGGATGGTGAGGAGTTGAGCGCATTACCCGACGACTTTTATTCGACCAACACTTATACCGACAAGATGATCGAGTTCATCGCCGCAAATGCCGATGACGACAAACCGTTCTTCGGCTATCTCGCGCTAACGGCGCCGCATTGGCCGTTGCAGGTACCTGCGGAGGAACTCGAACGCTATGCGGGCCAATACGACGACGGATATGACGTGCAGCGGGCGCGGCGAGTCGAACGTGCACTGCAGCAAGGGGTAGTACCTGAGGTCGAGCCGAACTTGTTCGATCCGCAGGGCGCACGTTGGGATGAACTCAGCGAGGACGAGAAACGCTATTCGGCGCGTACCATGGAATTGCTGGCGGCGATGATTGAGAACATGGACGACAATGTTGGTCGACTTGTCGCACACCTGAAATCGACCGGGCAGTTCGACAATACCTTCATATTCTTCATGTCCGATAATGGCGCCGAGGCGGATAGAGAAGACAAGAACCCTGACTGGGTTCGTGGCATTGAGAACAGCAACTACTATGACAACTCCTATGACAATCTTGGCAAGGCTTCGTCATGGGCATTTGTTCGAGAAGACTGGGCGCAGGCGTCAATGGCACCTTATCGGCTCTACAAGGGTTTTCTCACCGAGGGCGGGACGCGCGTTGCCTCGTTCGCCCACCATCCGACGTTAGCGTCGTCCGGCAAGACCGACAATCAATACCTGACAGTGATGGATGTTATGCCGACTTTTCTCGATTTGGCCAACGCAGTGTTCGACCCGGCCAGAGTCCGGGGCCGTGATGTGCTGCCGATGGACGGCAAATCTTTTCAAGCGGCGCTGCAAACATCAGCACGCGTCCACGGTGCAAACGAAGTCATCGCCAGCGAGTTACATGGTCAGCGTTCTTTAGTTCGCGGCGACTGGAAAATCGTCTGGGAGCAAATGACCGCCGACATCTGGTGGGAAGGGGAGAAGCCGGATCATTGGCGAGCCTGGCGACTCTTTAACCTTGCCGATGACCCGACTGAGCAGCATGATCTGGCAGCAGAGGAACCGAAGATTTTCGCAGAGCTGACGACGCTTTGGGACCAATGGGCAGAAACCAATGGCGTGATAACCGACATCACTCCGCAGTGGCGGCAGCCTGCACAAAACGGCAGCGATGGAAGTCACTGAGTTTGTTCGATGAACGCAGTGAAATGATACATCGCCGATAGTAGTGTGGTGTTTCCCGTGTGAAAGTAGGTCACTGCCAGGCATTAATTCGAAAGCCACGATCTGGGTTACCAGGTCGGGGCTTTTTTTGGACGAATACTTTCAGTATTTGTTTGAACCATGGAGCGGCCGAATTCCCTTGATCCGGACAATGTTATCGAGATAGGATTCGATCTAATGCGTGATGGTTCGAAAGCAGGCGGTTTTATTGGTGCCCGGTTTGCCAACGGCTCGACGATTGGCATTTGGTAAAGGCTGACGCAGAAACTGCGCTTACAAAGATGACTGGTATTCCTATGATCAAAATTACTATTTCCTTGTTGCTCTCGGTGATGATCACATTCCCAGCGTATGCGGTGGAGTCCGTTACCTTGCTCAGACCGGCACAGGTTTTCGACGGTGAGGAAATGCACCCCAACTGGATTGTACTGGTCCGCGGCAGCACCATACTCTACGCAGGCGTAGCTGATGAGATGCCTGACAGCGATATCGATCAAACACTGGTTCTCAGCGGCCAGACTTTGCTACCAGGTTTGATCGAGGGCCACTCGCATATTTTGCTGCACCCATACAACGAAACAGTGTGGAATGACCAGGTTCTGAAAGAGTCTGAAGCAGAGCGAGTTGCGCGAGCGGTAAATCACGTCCGCGATTCATTGCTGGCTGGTGTCACCACCATGCGTGACTTGGGTTCGGAAGGTGCCGGATATGCTGACGTCGGCGTGCGCGATGCAATCAACAAGGGTGTCATACCGGGACCACGACTATTGGTCGCCGGTAAAGCGATTGTTGCTACCGGAAGCTACGGTCCTAAAGGGTTTCACGAGGGCGTTGACGTGCCACTAGGCGCGGAAACTGCGGATGGTTATGACGATCTGGTGCGCGTGGTTCGCAGCCAGATAGGCAGGAACATCGACGTCGTAAAGGTCTATGCAGACTATAGATGGGGACCGAACGGCACTGCCTCCGCAACGTTCACACAGGCGGAACTCGAAACGATAGTCGAGATTACCAAGAGTAGTGGCCGACCGGTTGTGGCACACGCAGCGACTGCGGAGGCAATGACACGAGCAATACTTGCCGGGGTAGAAACTATTGAGCATGGCCATGGTGCGACCAGCGATGTCTATAAACTGATGGTAAAAAATGGCGTGGCGTTATGCCCGACGCTCGCCGCTGGTGATGCGATTTCCCAGTACGGTGGCTGGAACAAGGGAATCGATCCCGACCCGCCGCGGATTCAGAACAAAAAGAAAAGTTTCAAAGCAGCATTGGATGCTGGCGTGACCATTTGTTTTGGTGGTGATGTTGGCGTCTATCCGCACGGTGACAACGTACGGGAGTTGGAAATGATGGTCGAGTACGGTATGCCGGCAGAGGACGCCTTACGATCTGCCACTTCCATAAACGCAGATCTGTTCCACATTCAGAAAACGGTCGGCAGAATCCAGGCGGGACTACTGGCGGATTTGATCGCTGTAAACGGCGACCCCGCTGCAGATATCTCCGCATTACGCAACGTGCAGTTGGGCATGAAAGATGGCATCGTCTACCGACAAGAGTAAGGATAGGAAATTCTGTGGAAATACGCGATTTCCCTTACCGGCTTTGTCAACGAAACCTCGTAACAGGGTACCGTCTTCGAGCAGACGCGCATGTTTAAGAAACGGACCATAGAACGTCTATAGCGCTTAACTGGTTTTATATTTTGGAAGAAACAGCATCGACACAGCCGTA
>CAYWYT010000270.1:0-3837 GCA_964462665.1 uncultured Woeseiaceae bacterium
GAGTGATGTAGAAGATTCGCGCGTCGTCCCCGTCACGCCAGTATGCGACCCCGCGACCGGCACCCTTGCGTGGTGCATTGCGGCCGCGTTCGCCTTCGTCGATTCTGTACATCCAAAGCGTTTCGCCATTCAGGGCATCAATCGCGACTACATCGCGCCGCAGACCGGCGGTCGCGTAGAGGACGCCGTCGGCCATGATCGGAGTAGTTTGCAGGTTTGAGTGAATGCCGGGCCCGAAGTTATCGGAGCGCCAGCGCCACGCGACCTGCAGCTCTGCGACATTGTCGCTGTTGATAATATCCAACGGTGAATAATTCATCGCGCCGGGATCGCCGCGATGATGCAACCATTCGACCATGGCACCTTGTTCTGTCGCGACCGGGGAATCGTTGCTTGAGTCATCGTTCTGACTCACAATAAATGCGAACAGAAGTGCGTACTCGGTATCGGTCAGTCCACCCGGATTGGCGATCGGCATTGTGCTGCGGATCAAGGCGTCGAGCTCGGTCAGCGAATCGCTGTTCCATTTTGAACGAAAGGAATGGCCACTCAGCGGCCCGGCAGCTTCGCTGCCCTCAAGCTGCCCGCCATGACAGGATGCGCAACTGCTATCGTATAGTTCCCGGCCAGCCGAGACTTGCTGGGCCGTTGCGGATACCGAAACAAGGAGCGCCAATAGACTTGTGGCGACTACGCCAATCGCCGGATGATTGAGTGCGAACATTGCTTAATGATAGAACCAACGAAGAAATGACGCTGCATGGATTCTCGCCATACGAAACGTGGCTATTCGGAGATTATGATGACACGACAATATGAAATGACGATCGACGGTAAGTCCGCGCCGGCTGCGAGCTACACCGAGATCAAGAATCCGGCGAATACCAGCGAAGTCGTTGGTCTCGCGCCAAACGGTAGTGCCGAGGATTTGAACAATGCCATTGCTGCTGCTAGTCGGGCATTTGCCAGCTGGAGACATTCCAGCGACAAGGAACGAACAGATGTATGCGAAACAGTTGCGCGCGTTGCGACCGAAAACGCAGCTGAACTCGCAGAACTTCTGACGCTCGAGCAGGGCAAGCCGCTGGAGGGTCTGGGTTCACGTTTTGAAGTCGGAGGCTCGGCTGCGTGGGCCGGCTTTACCGCAACCTTGGGTCTTGAGGATAAAGTCCTGCAAGATGACGAGGGTGGACGTATTGTTCAGCAGCGCGCTCCGTTGGGCGTTGTCGCTTCAATTACACCATGGAACTGGCCGTTGATGATCGCGGTTTGGCATTTCGTGCCGGCTCTGCGCACGGGCAATACCGTAGTCATCAAACCATCACCGTTCACACCACTCACGACGCTACGTTTCGTTGAGTTACTCAATGAGGAATTGCCGCCGGGCCTGATCAACTGTATTTCGGGTGGCGATGAACTCGGTGCCGAACTGACTAATCATCCGGACATCGACAAAATCGTATTTACCGGATCGATCGCGACCGGAAAGAAAGTCATGGCCAGTGCAGCGAACGCGGTGACGCCGGTGACGCTTGAACTCGGCGGCAATGACGCGGGTATTCTATTGCCGGGGACCGATGCCAGTCAGTTTGTCGAAGGCTTGTTCTTCGGCTCCATGATCAACTCAGGACAGACCTGTGGCGCGTTAAAGCGATTGTACGTTCACGACGATGATTATGAAGCGACTTGTGCAGCATTGGCAGGATTTGCTGCCAACATCAAGATGGGTGACGGCATGGATGAGACAAGTGCGCTGGGCCCTTTGCAGAACGAGCGGCAATACAATCGTGTTATTGATCTGGTCGACGATGCCAAAGCAAATGGTGCGCGTATTCTCTGTGGTGGCGAAGCGCTTGGCGGCGACAACTACTTTTATCCGGTTACCTTCGTCGCTGATGTCAGCGACGGCATGCGCCTGGTTGACGAGGAGCAATTTGGACCCGTCTTGCCGATCGTTCGCTATGCCAACATCGAAGATGCCATTGCTGCGGCAAACGGAACGGAGTTTGGGCTCGGCGCCTCGGTATGGGGTGCTGATAAGGAACAAGCCATGCTGGTCGCAGCCGAACTTGAAGCAGGCACAGTCTGGGTCAACAAGCATGCCGAGATCGCGCCGCACGTACCGATGGGCGGCATCAAGTGTTCCGGCATTGGTGTCGAATTCGGCGAAGAAGGATTGGCAGCCTATACGTCGATCAAGATCGTTAGTTCGTAACCGTTGCCGCAACACGAACACTGACGGTGACTTCATTGCTGACCCAGGTCGTGTCTTCCCATTCGCCAACGCCAACGGCATGATCCAGCCGTAATAGCTCGGCGCTGCCTTGTAGCAAACGATTTGCGCCATCACTTTCCACAGTGAAACTCAATGCGAGTGGTACTGCATTGTCCTTGATAACGAGTTGGCCATTGGCGACAAAGCTGCCGTCATCGTTTGCCACAAATGAAGTTGCTCGGTAGTACGCTTCCGGAAATGTTTTCGGATCGAACCATTCCGGGTCCATCAAGGTAGTGTCGCGATCCTCATCTTCTGTTTCAACATCTGTCGTTCTTACGGTGACATCAAAGGAACTGCTCGCCAGCGCATCGCCTGCAAAGCGAATATCAGCCGTCCAGGTTTTCCATACACCGTCAAAATCAGCGCCGGCCTGATCGCCGGTGAAGTGGATAAAGCTGTCATCTGTATTAATTACCCATGTCTCAAGATCAGATACGGCAATGACGACCTCGGTAGTTGCTGCCGGGTTCGCCGCCGTTTCCGCAACAGATTGCGTAGTGGACGCCTTGCCGGCTGTCCCAAGCCAAACGTATCCAAGCACGACGATCACAACTGCAGCAGCAGCGGTCACTTTCGTGAACATGCGCAGCAATACGCCGTCCTTATCAATGAAATGATGCTTCAGCGCCGCGAGAATGTGCCCGATCGCAACCACCAGCAGCTCCTTCGATAACAGCTCGTGGATGTCTTCAAAGATCTCTTTCAGGTCCGGGTTTGGCGCGATGAAATCAGGCAGTTGAAAGAGATTGAACCAGCTCACAGAATACGCCGAAGCCGAGGACATTAGCCAACCGGAAATGGGTAGCAGGAGAATCAATCCGTAGAGCGTCCAGTGTCCGACGCTCGATAGCGTTGCTTGCCATGGGACTACCGATGCTGGCAACGGTGGTGGCGGATTCATCCAACGCCAGATCAGACGGGCTATCACCAGCATCAGGATCGTAATACCGACCGACTTATGATTCGCCAACAACGCGAGTTCTCGGATCGCAGAGCCGTCGTCATCGGCGATATCCGCCAATTTGGCAAGCACAAACTGCAAGATGATCAGACCGGCTACGATCCAGTGCAGCCACTGCGAAACGGGGTGATAGCGGGATTCAGTATTCATGGTTGATCATCATAGCGAAAGGATTGGCATCAGATGTCGCAACTGTACCGGATTCGAATGTGTTGTTGCGTATCGTGATATATCGGCCGCACGTTTAGGGCCGAGCGGTGCATTATCACGCTATGACTTTTCGCATATCGGCTACTGACCTGCATCAACAGGTCATCGAAATCCTGCAGTCCTGGGGCGTGCCCGAGGAATACGCAGCTACCACGGCAGAAATTCTGGTCGATACCGATCTCCACGGTATCGATTCACATGGTGTTGCGATGCTGGTGGCGTACTCGAAGTGGCAAAAGCAAAGACAGGCGTTTCAGTTCGATGCTGCTATTGAGGTCGTTAGAGATATGCCGGCGATCGCGTTGCTCGACGCAGGTCATGGACTCGGTCATTCCGCAGCCAAATACGCGATGCAGTTGGCGATCGAGAAGTGTCGTAAAACGGGTAT
>CAYWYT010000271.1:0-3820 GCA_964462665.1 uncultured Woeseiaceae bacterium
GGCTCTGGTGGATGATTTACCAGGCTTATAATAAATTGAATAATAATCCAAGCCGTTCCAAGAGACCCTACCTGATCCGAGCGATGCACGAATGGATGGGTGACAACGCACACACGCCTCACATAGTTGTTGATGCTGGGGTCGATGGCGTTACCGTGCCGCAGGAACATGTGAAGGATGGCAAGATCATTCTGAACATCAGCGAGACGGCGGCACACAACTTGAAGCTGAACAATAGCGCGATTAGTTTTCGGGCCCGATTTTCGGGCGTACCGTTTGACGTGTGGGTGCCGATGAAATCGGTGCTGGGAATTTACGCGCGTGAGACCGGACAGGGCATGATCTTCTCGCACGATACCGATAGCTCGTCGGAACAGGCCGTACCAACGACTACCGCGGACGAAGCACCACGTCAGCGTCCGCATTTGAGAGTAGTTAAATAGCTAGAGTCTGGCGTTCGTCGGACGGAATGCGTCGCGTATCCATTTGACGGTTTTTTCGCCGTGCGCGTCTGCGTCGATTGCGACAACATCGAATCGAAGCGGCATCGATGCGAAGCGATCATTCCACGCCAGAAACATTGCCGCGGTGCGTATGATTTTCGATTGCTTACGGCGATCGACGGTTAACTCGGCCGGCACAAAAGAGCGATGGTTACGGAAACGTACCTCGACAATTATCAGACACGACTCATCGCGCATTATCAGGTCGAGCTCACCGAGTCGACAGGCGAAATTGCGGTGGACGGGAGTCAGCCCATGTTGTTTGAGATATCGAAACGCAAGATTCTCGGCTTCGTCGCCTATAGCTCTGTTTGAGGTTCGAACCACGACTCGTCGTCCGCGCTATTCGGTTGCAGAACTTCCGCCTCGTCGCTGATGTCCTGAATCGGTCCTCCCACGATTTCCTGCTCTGGCATCGCTATTGGTTCACCCCTTTGAAATTGCGCCCAGGCAAGGCGACGGTGGACGCGGCCATCCGCATCAAGAAACAGTTCGCCTGTTGCGCCATCGAACTCCTGCATTTCGCCACTGCGGGCAGTGTATAGCGCCGCGATTAATTGATACGCGTCATAACCCATTGCGTGCAGGCGACCGAGTCGCCTTTCATCCGGAAAATGTTCTTCAAAGGTTGCCGGAAGATGTTCGATCCAGCTATGCGGTGCGATGACCCACGGCGTGTCGGCGAACATGATGCCATTCAGGTCACTGTTTGAACGGCCATCAAGTTCGAAAACGGACGAGGTCGCGTACGCCGGTATGTCACCGGAGTAGTGAAACTTAAGTTGCGATTTCAAGAGACGGCCTGCTGAAGCATCGGCGGCCAGAAAAATGAACTCAGTGTCCTGACGGCGGCGCGGGTCGAATTGCAATGGTGCGCCGATGTTTGCTCGCAATCGGCGGTAACGCTGCACACTGCCTGACAGCGCCATCAGGTCTTCAATCGTATTCGAAAAGTCCTGGTTGGCTGGCGTGTAACTACGGTAGTCGAGCAATGTGCCGCCCAGAGATTCGAATTCGCTCGCGAAACTCGACAGGACGCGTCGTCCCCAATCATTATTCGGTACCAGTGCAACGCCGCGCGTATGCCCATCACCAATAGCGCGGACAGCGGCACTGCGTGCTTCGTCCTCAGGTGCGAGCGCAAATTGATAGAGACCGGGTGGGGCGAGCATATCGTCCGGAAGATAATTCAAAGTCAGAACCGGCACTGGTACCAAAATGTCGTTGGCAAGAGCGACGACATTGTTTTTGATCAGCGGACCAATGACGAACTCGGCACCATCGGTAACCGCGTTTGCGTAGGCGGCAGTTGCACCACCTTCCGTATTGACGTCATACACTCGAATCGATTGATCTTCGTCCAACCCCGCTAACGACGAGAAATAGGCTCCCATAAAGCCGTTTTGTACGGCTTGGCCAGCGCGCGCAGTGCGGCCGGACAATGGTAATAGCAATGCAATCTGTTTCGGATAGTCGAGCATCACTTGGTCAGGCAGGTCGAGTTGGTCGATGATCGACATTGCCGGATGGCCCATATGGTCATCGCGCCAATGCACTGCGCCGTTGATCCAGCCGATTCCTTGTTGGCCGGTCGATGCTGCGAGCGACCCAAGTGACAGCCAGCCGCGTGTATTCTCGTCTAATGTAAGCTGAGCGCCGGCGCGCAAGATCCTCGGGTCGCTAACCAGCAGTGCCTGCCAAAGGTGTTGGCGGTTACTTTCAATACTACTTCGACTCGTGAGAAGTGATTCGCGCTGCGTCATAAGTTCGACAGCGCGCGCCGGATCCTCTTTCTGAATCCAGGCATCTGCGCGCAAGGCATCCACACGTAAGCGACGATTCCTTGCCATCGCCTCGCGGCTCATCGGCTCGAGGACTTCGAGCGCTGCGTCTGCTTCGCCCCGATACAGCATCAAAGTCGCGGAATTCGTTTTCCAAAGATTGCCCGACGGCGTATCAGAAGGACGACTTATGCTGGCGAAGGCATTCTGAGCTCGAGTCGCATCGCCAGCATCGAGCCATTGTTCGACGGCCAGCAGGGAGAGTCGATCACGATCACTGCCAACAGCGCTTGCTGCCAGATCCATATAGGCGGTGGCGGCATCCTGATGATTACCGTTCTGCGCAAGTCTCTCAGCCCTTCCTTCGCCCGACGTGCCACCATAGCCACCGCCGGTTGATTCGCAGGCAGTAAGCGCGAGAGTGGCCAGCAGCATTACAGCAAACCTTGCCAAATAGCGCGTAACGCGGGCAGGATGTCTCAGAGCTTTTTTACTATTCATTCACAACACTACTAATCATCAGATATTTCCATCACAAAAACGGTCCTTCATGAGCGGCACACTATTCGTTGTGGCAACGCCAATTGGCAACCTGGAAGATCTGTCGCCACGAGCACGCCAGACTCTCGAAAACGTGGACCTTATCGCCGCCGAGGATACCCGGCACACCGGTCGATTACTATCGCATTTCAGTGTGAAAACACCACTTTTCGCACTCCACGACCACAATGAAGAAAGGGTCGTTGCGAAGCTGATCGCGGAGCTTGCCGGTGGAAAATCGATCGCACTGGTGAGTGATGCGGGAACACCTCTTATTAGCGATCCGGGCTATCGACTGGTCGCCGCTGCGCACACGAACGCTATTCGCATAGTTCCCATCGCGGGTCCTTGCGCTGCCACGGTGGCTTTATCGGCAGCCGGACTGCCGACGGATCGCTACTGTTTTGAAGGCTTCCTGCCGGCCAAACAAAAGGCCCGACGGGACAAGCTCGCTGAACTGAAAAGCGAGACTCGCAGTATTGTCCTATATGAGTCGGTACACCGGATCAGAGACTGCCTCGCTGACCTGGTCGCAGAATTCGGCGCAGACCGAAATGCGTTCATAGGTCGAGAGCTAACCAAGATGCACGAGCAATGCGTACAGGCACCGCTAGGCGATCTGCTGCGCCAGCTGGACGACGGCGACATCGTCTCCAAAGGCGAGTTCGTAGTAGTTGTCACAGGCTCTGACGAAGAGCAGAGCTCCAGCTTCGAGGTCGATCAACTGCTCACCGAACTGGCAGCGCACCTACCACCAAAAGAAGCCGCCAAAATCGCCGCCAAAGTCACCGGCAACAAACGTAATGACCTCTACGAGCGGCTTCTACACCTCAAATCTCGAGAGTAAGGGGTATGCGGTGGTCATTTATCGAAAATAAAGCGCAGCGCAGCGAGCCATTTCGATAAATGACCACCGCATACCCCTTACCTGCGCCCAACATGAGTGTAGAATCCGCCGTCCAAGAAGGTCGGAGTCGACGAGGCAATCGCTGTAAC
>CAYWYT010000272.1:0-3814 GCA_964462665.1 uncultured Woeseiaceae bacterium
GCATTTCGCCGCGACGAAACTGCACTTCATCAATCAGCGGCGTGTCCGGATATTGGTCTACGAGCTTGTTAAGAACTTCCAAAGCCTCGTCAGTACGCCCAACGGTTTCATAGGCCCGACCCAACTGATACATCACGGTGTCGTTGCGACGGTAATTCGGAAATTCCTCGAGTAACTGCTCGTACATTTGCACGGCGCTGTTGTAGCCAGAATTATCCATATCCTCGATATTCTCGACCAGCTGTGCCTCTTCGGTCGCATCGAGTTCCAAGTCGCCAAGCCGGCGCATCGCTTCCGCGCGCTGATCCGGATCATCTACAGCAAGCTCGAGGAATTCGCGATAGTTGTCACGTGCGAGATCCTTACTGTGCACGATCACCTTGCCGGGACGAATTTCTACTTCTTTACCGTCCAGGCTCCCGATCGTGTCGCCAACCTCAACATCCGCACGCGCGCGCGGGGCTGTCGATAGACTGACACCGATTAACAATAGGAAAAGTGCGGCACGAATTGTCATTCTAGTGCATCTCCTGCAATTGCCGCCTGATCATAAATTGCGGCTAACGCAAATCGTGCTTGCAACGTATAAGTATCCAATCGTCGCTTCTGCGCCTGCAATTCTTCTACGGCAATGTCTCGAAGCAAATTACCCTGAGCTAGCATCGCGTCGCTGACATCAAGCTTCATGCCGTCAATGCGTGGACTTAGCCCATAAACGCGTTCGCTGAATTCCGCGAACTTGACTGGCTCGTTACGCATAGTCTCGTCGATCTGACGGCGCGCGCGCTGTGTCTCAACCAGGGACTCACCGGTTTGTCGTAAATTGCGCCGGATTTTCCACAGGCGACCACTAAATTCGCGCTCCAATTCCCACTGCAGCACGCCTTTCAACAATTCGATTTTGTCACGAACTTCGACTGCTTCAGGAATGTTGGCTGCCAGTGCCGGTGTGTCTTCGAGGGCGATAATTTCGCCCCACAATTCAAACTCTCGTTCGTCTGAGAGCGCCAGCCAGTCGTTACTCTGCTCGATATTGTTCAACAAGGCGTCGTACTCAAGTTTGCGACTAATCATGTCGTCGATATCGGTTCGTGTCAGTGTTTCTTCGACTCGCGGCAATCTTTCTTCATACGCTTGTAAGCGCGTTTCCAGCATCGCGCTGTAAACGCTCACGCTTTGTTGCCAGGTATCGAGATTGCCGTGCAAATAATTCAGGTCACGGTAGTTTTTCAATCCTTCTTGAAATCCGTTGGTCGCGAGCAAGTGATACAAATAGCGCGACTCCGGACCTTCCGGCAATTCATTCAGCTGCCAGTACCAACCTGTGCTATCAGTCGGCCCCTCCTCCAGAAACTTGTCGAACATGTCGCCAGATTCGATGAACTCTATGGTCCGATCAATCCGATTAGCTTCTTCGTAGAAAGCCTCAACCGCATTAAGATAATGATCCGCTGCCTGACTAATTGAATCAAGCTGAGAAAGGCCGTACGGGATCGCCAGCATCGCTTCCTGGACTGCAGAATCGAGCAGGTCCCTGCCTCTGAGCTCCATCCACGGAACAAGCGCACGTTGGTAGTTATTTAGCTCTGCGTCAGCCCAACCAACGCCCAAAAGCGCCTTATTGGAAAACGGTCCCTCCAACCTGATTCGCTGTAATGCCTCTTTCGCTGCTGCAGGACGATCGTCTTGCAAGAGCGAATATCCAAGCGCGAGATTAGCCTTGTCACGCAGTGCGGCCAGTTCCTCATTGTGTGGCTTGATATTACCGAGTTCGTTAAGAATGCCCGACGCTGTCTCCATATCGCCGTTGCGGACCAGAGCAACGCCCAGATTAAACTTCGCATAGCTAGCCCATTCCGTCCTGCCTTTCCAGCGCACAAGCTGCGCAACGGCTTCGCCGTATCGTCCGCTATCAATAAGAATTTGCGCATGCAGCATTTTCGATTCACGCAACATGTTGTCCGGCAAACTATCGCCCAATTGCTGCAACGCGAATTCAGATTTCTCCAGATAGCCACGCTGCTTCCAGATCTTCGCCAGGAAGAACCAGGTGCGATCACGAACTTCCGGCTGTGCGTTTTCCGCCAGCAAGCGCTCGAATATTTCAGCCGCCTCAAGGTGGTGACCGTAAGAAAGGTACATGCCGCCAAGTAGCAAATCAGACTGTTCGATGTGGTCGTTGAGCAGATTCAGCTGTTGCGCCGCGCGCAGTCGCACGATAGCTGGAAAATAATCTTCCTGATAGAAATAGAACAAGACCTCGCCATACTGCGGGTCATTGATGACTATAGGCTCAGGATCATCCTTTGCCGCAGAAGCCGGGAGGGCTGGCGCTATTAGAAGTACAATCAGCGCGAAAAATGAAGAGCGACGTCGAAGCAACGATCACTCCCATTCTTTAATGACAAATTCTGGCTGCTGCTTCTTCACACGGTCGGTGATTTCGAGCTCCAGATACTTCGCGCCGATGCCCTTACCGAAAGTCATCGTTGCGGCACGTCGATATGCCCGTGTTTGCGGGCCCTTGCCCGTAAACACAGCAATCAGTTCGTGGTTGCCGGTTTTGAGATTGGCCATGTGCACACGATGTACGCCACCCCGAATCAATGCGCCGACTTCGCGATCCGTATACAAATAGTTGGCGACTTCTTTGCCATCAATTTTCAGGTTCACAGAGTCGAGTTCAAAGTATGCACCGACATCCAGTGAGACAAAAAACGCAACTTGCGAGTTGGCTGGAAAGAGTAATTCCTCTTCAAGCAGAAACAGATCTCTATTCAGATCCAGCACATCCTTCTTGAGATCCTGAACATCCTCGTCCAGGACACGGAATTTCTCAGGAGAAGACATATCCTCTTCCTGTGCCGTCGTCGCGCTAAAAACCAGCATCAGGCATAACCCGAAGCTGATCAGAATTCGTCTTGTCACGTCATCTATCTCCTGCAAATCCTACCGTTCGTTGCTACTCGCGCAGCAGTGAACGAATTTCATCCAGATATTTGTCTTCATATCCGGGCTTATAACCCTGGTGTACATGGCGAACATTGCCGTCGCGATCAACGATCACCGTAACCGGCATCGCATCAACCTGGTACAGCTTGCTGACTTCTTTGGTGTTGTCGAACAACACCGGAAAATTCACGCCGAGCTCTGAAATCATGTTCATGGCTTTGCGCGAGTCATCATCAATGTTTACGCCGAGCAAGGTGAACCCTACGCGCTCATAGCGCTGATACAACTCGTCGAGCAGCGGCATTTCCTGACGACACGGACCACACCAGGTTGCCCAGAAATTAATCATTACGACGTCACCGCGATACTCGGACAGCCGTAGATTATCGCCAGTTGAACTTTTCAACGCGAAATCAGGCGCCGCCTGACCAGTCAGACCCGAAGAGGCCAGACTCGTCGCTGCAACCACACTAAATATAAGACCCAATAAACAATTCTTGATCTTCATTTTTCCATTCCTTGTTGTAGTACTCGTATTCCATCCCTGGGAGAATCCGCACCCTCGCGGGCCGTCGACTCTCAACGCCAGTCGTAGACCATGCATGTTGACAGCCCGAGCCATGTCCGGGCCGTGATGATCGTCACAATTGGCTGGTCTTGTCTGAACATAATGGCGCACCGCTTCTCTCGCAGAAATCGCCGCTATAGCCACAGATTACGTTAAATCGGTTTTTTTTCCAGACTTTTTTGGGGGTCACGTAAACCTTGCCTGAATTCCATAAATGCCCGCTAATGAGCCCTCGACAGATGCTCTATGATAAGCCTATCAGTATGAATTTAAAGTGAATATTAGTCTGTTTTC